>JANWHV010000172.1 GCA_025450255.1 Chloroflexota bacterium
ATTCTGCGCACCTGTCACTCCGGATCGGTTACGGTCGTGCCGCCAGGCCGCGGCGAAATCGAGGTACATGTGGGGCAGTTCAAGACTCGGTTCATGGTAAAGGATGTCCGGCTGGCGGCGCGCGCCGCGGACGTGGTCGTCGACAACGGACATTCGACAAGCGCGCGGCCGCGGCGGGACGATTCGCCCGCGCCCAGCACGGAATTCGATATGCGCGGCTGGCGCGTCGATGAAGTTATCCACGAGCTCGAACGGTATATCAACGACGCCTACATGTCGAACTTGCCGTATGTGCGCATCATTCACGGCAAGGGTACTGGCGCGTTGCGTCAAGTCGTGCGCGAGGAACTGGCGACCAACCCGCTCGTAAGCACGTTCAGGCCGGCCGAGTCCCGCGAAGGCGGCGAAGGCGTGACCGTGGCGCAGCTTGCGGTGTAGTTGCGCCTATTATTGCAGCAACAGCTCGAAGTTTGGCTCTTCGCGCTCGCCGGCGATGCGCTTCACCACGTTTCCGACCAGGACCGATACGTCGTCACCGAAAATAGCGGCAAGGGTAGAGCCAAGCGCGAGCCCCGAGACAATGCCGACCGCCATGCCGAGGAAAAACGGCTTTCGGCGTGACACGCCTTTCGCGCTCACGTGCCGCATCCAGTTATGCGCGGGGTCATTGGACGCTCACCACGATTTGAGCTTGTTCCCATAGTTGGTCGAGACGGTAGAATGCGCGTTGATCGGTGCTCATGACGTGCATTATTACATCGCCATAGTCCAGCAGCACCCAACCGTCCGCCGGACTGCCTTCTCGTTTGTATGGAGGCACGTCCACGGCATCAAGTACTTCCTCAACTCCTTCGGCGATAGCGCGTATTTGGCGCTCAACTGATCCAGAGCAAATTACGAAGTAGTCCGCAAGGCTTGAGATGGCGCGGACATCCAGCAGCACAATATCCTGGGCCTTTTTATCCGTCGCCGCGTCCACCATTCGCCTGGCTGTGTCCAGGGCCGTGATCGCGGATTCAGTGGCGCGCCTTGCGCGCAGTTCGTCATTCGTCATCATCGCGGTGATTGTACCACCGACCGGTGTTCCCGAAAAATAGACTTAACCATGAAAAGCCGGCCGCGCGGGCCGCGTCACGCCTGGCCGTAGACGGGGACGGCGGCGCCATTGACGAGCCTGCTCTGTTCGGAAGCGAGAAAGCGAATGACGTCGGCGACTTGCTCCGGCTTTGGCCATCTGTCGTGCTTTGCCCCAGGCATCGACGCGCGGTTCGCGGGTGTGTCGATGATGCTTGGCACCACGGCATTGGCCGTGATGTTGCTGGTGTGATTCTCTTCGGCGATGCTCGAAACCAGGGACAGCAGGGCCGCCTTCGCGGCGGTGTAGCCCGACACGCCGGGACTTATACGGACGGCGGACCGCGAAGAGACGGCGATGATGCGTCCGTAGTTCCTGGCTATCATCGGAGGCAGCACGGCGCGGAAACAAATGAATGCGGACGTCAAATTGAGATCGATCATGCGGCGCCAGTCTTCGATAGTCGTCTCCTGGACGTTTTTGCCACCCAGGTATCCTCCAACCAGGTGCGCCAGGATGTCGATCTGCCCGCGTTCGTCCAATACGCGCCGGACGAGAGCGTCGACTGCGTTCACATCAGTTACATCGACCGGTGCGGCCGTGTAACTGAAGCCACGCCCGGCATATTCGGCGTCTAGCGTGGCCGGTGAGGTCCGAGCGCCATGGGTAATCACGCAGTGCGCGCCATCCTCCAGAAGGGCATGTATCACCGCAGGTCCCAAGCCGCCCGTGCCGCCTGTAACGATTGCCGTTTGGCCCTGCAATTTCCCCGCCATGCCTTCACCTCCGCTCATAGCCTGAATTCCGCGCCGGCGCGATGCTCCAGCGTCTTGCGGATCCGCCCCATCAGCTTCTCCACCTCTGCCTCGTTTAGCGTACGATCTTCCGCCTGGAAGGTGAGAGCATACGCGAGGCTTTTCTTACCCTCGGGGAGCGGCTCGCCTTGATAGACGTCGAACAACGTAGCGCCCGTCAGGAGACCCTTCGCCGCGCCGCGGATCTCGGCCAGCACACGTTCCGCGGGCCGCGCATCATCCACGATGATCGCCAGATCGCGTTTCGCGAGCGGCTGCCGCGGATAGTCCGCAAACTGTCTTTCCGTGACACTGCTTGCCGCGAGCGCGTCAAAGTCGAATTCAGCGACGTAGGCACGATGGACGCCGAGATCCCAGCGCTCGGCGATGCGTGGATCTAGCTCGCCGAGGAAGCCAATCGATACGCCATCTATCTCAAGCGCGGCACTCCGGCCTGGGTGCAGAATGTCATGACGCGCCTGGACTATTTTCGCGTGCCTGATGCCAAGCAGTTCGACGAGTAGCTCAACGCAGCCTTTGAGATCGAAGAAATCCACCGGAACCTCGTCACGGGACCATGACCGCTCATAGCGGTCCCCCGCCTGCGCGAGCGCGAGGCTTCGACGCTCAACCGGCAGCTTGCCGGGCCGCGCGAAGGCGCATGTATCCAGCTCGAAAAACGCGGCGCGGCTCTCTCCCGCGCGCAAATTGTCGCGCAACGCATCGAGTAACCCAGGGAGCAGGGTTGGGCGAAGGATCTCGCGTTCGGGCGTAAGCGGATTCACCACACGGACCGGTTCGAATGAGCTTCCAGCGCCGGCGATCACGTCCGAATGCGGGGCGACACGCGACAACCACATAGCGTCCGATCCGTCGGGCCGTAGCATCTCGACGCCGCGAAGACTGGTCAGGCCGGGACTGCTGCCCTCATTGAGCCCGCTCGCCAGCAGAATCCGCCGCGCCGTGGCGTAATGATGCTGGCCAGGCGAAACAGGCCGAGGCGGGACGCTGCCTCGCAGGAGCGTGTCGGGGATCTCGTCGAATCCGATCACGCGCGCCACCTCTTCGACCAGGTCGGCGCTTTCTTCGACATCCTCTCGCCACCAGGGAACCTGAACGTCGACGACGTCGGCTGCAACGGCGCCGAACGTGAAACCGAGCGCGGTCAGGCTGCTAAGGATTCGATCGGTATTCCAGTCGACGCCCAGCAACCTCCTGACTTCGGTCACGGAAAACGTAATGACTCGCCGCTCTGGGTTTGGCGCGCCCGTCCAGAATACATCCGACGCCACGTTTCCGCCCGCCAGGTCGGCAATCAGGGCGGCCGCCCGGCTTGCGGCCTTCCCCGCGAGCTGCACCGGCAGGCCTTTTTCGAAGCGGCTGGACGCCTCGGATCGCAGGCCGAGCGCGACACTCGTGCGCCGTACATTCCTTCCGTTGAATGTGGCCGCCTCCAACAAAATACGCCGCGTGCCGGCGCTTACCTCGGTGTCCAGCCCTCCCATCACGCCCGCGATCCCGATGGCCCGCTCGTCGTCGGCAATCACAAGAGTATCGGGCGATAGGGTGCGCTCTACACCGTCGAGGGTGATAATCCGCTCGCCGGGCAGAGCGCGGCGCACGCGCAAACTGTGCCCACGGAGGGTGTCGAGATCGTAGGCGTGAAGCGGCTGACCTAGCTCAAGCATGACGTAATTGGTAGCGTCGACAATATTGTTTATCGAGCGTAGGCCGGCGGCTTGCAATCGATCGACGACCCACGCCGGTGACTCACCAACACGCACGTTAGTTATCACGCATGCCGAGATTCGGCGGCACAAATCAGGATCGCGTATCTCAAGCTCCACATCCGGAAACGATGACGGTGGGGGCGGGAGGTCCGGCAGGGGCAGCGGTGCGAGAGCGGCGCCTTCAACCGCGGATACCTCGCGGGCGATGCCGTAGATTGAAAGGCAGTCGGGGCGGTTCGGTGTGATTTCCAGGTCGAGCACCCATTCGCCGATGAATGCGGAGAGCGGAGCGCCGGGCTTGACACCAGTTAAATCAGCGATCGAAAGCAGCGCTTGGTCGAGAATCAGAATGCCCTCGTGGTCGTCGCTCAGTCCCAGTTCCTTGCCGGAACAGACCATGCCTTCGGAGCGGATGCCGCGAAGCACCCTGCCTTCGAGCGGCTTTTCCTCCCCTGGCAAAAATTTCCCGATACCAATGAACGGCACGAGCGCGCCGATAAACAGGTTTTGCGCGCCTGTCACCACTACCTGCGATCGATCGCCGAGATCTACGGTCGCAAGCCAAAGGCTATCCGCGTTCGGATGTCTTTCCAGACTCGTCACGCGCGCCACAAGGATCTCGTCATACACGCTGCCGCTATTCGTGACGCGTTCCACCAGCGTGCCGCTCATGGTCAAGCGATCGGCAAGCTCCTTCGGCGGCAGATCCGCCTTCACAAAGTCTTCAAGCCAACGTAGAGGTACTTTCATGCTTCAGCGCGGCTGCCGCTCATTCCTTCCGCTTTCTTTGGCGTCTTTCTCCACGCTCTGGTCACCCATATGTTGCGCCGCTCACCACCGCACCGTGCGCGTGGGCGCTGAGCATCGCGATCCATGAAGGGGCGACGCCATTCAGGCAAACTGCCGCAGGAAACGCATGTCGTTCGCATTGAGCAATCTGATGTCGTCAATGCCGTAGCGCATCATGGTAATTCGTTCAGGGCCCATGCCAAAGGCGAACCCGCTGTAGATTTGCGGGTCATAGTCCATGTTCCGCAGGACCCGCGGATGCACCATCCCGGCGCCACTGATTTCGAGCCAGCCCTCATACTTGCAGGTACGGCAGCCCTTGCCCCCGCACACCAGGCAAGAAAAATCGAATTCAGCGCTAGGTTCGGTGAATTGGAAGTGATGAGGCCGAAAGCGCACTTTGGCGCCGAGAATTTGCCTGGCAAACTCGGCAAGCACGCCCTTAAGATCGCTGAAGGTCACGTCTCGGTCGACTGCCAGCCCCTCGCATTGCCAGAAGTAACTCAGATGCGAGGCATCTTCTTGATCGCGCCTGAAGCATCGCCCAGGCGCGATAATGCGCACGGGCGGACGCTGCGCGAGCATTACTCTCGCCTGCACAGGTGACGTGTGGGTGCGAAGCACTATGCCGCCGGGGATATCGACATAAAACGTGTCCATCGTATCGCGCGCGGGGTGGTCCACTGGAATATTGAGCAACTCGAAGTTATATTCTTCCGATTCGACTTCAGGCCCCTCGGCAATCGAGAACCCCATCGAGCCGAAGATCCGAATTATATCCTGCAGGGTTTCACGGACGGGATGCGGGAAGCCAAGCGGTGGGCGACGCCCAGGAAGCGTGGTGTCTATGTTCTCGCTCGCTAGCTCAGTGTCACGCGCCGCTGCTCGCAGGCCGCCAAGGCGCAAGTCGAAGGCGCGTTCAAGGGTTCGCTTCGTCGCATTGGCGGCCACGCCCGCGCTGGGCCGATCCTCTTTTGGTAGCGCTCCCAGTGCTTTTAGCGCGGTCGTAAGCCGTCCCTTGGTGCCGAGGAAACTAATCCGCCATTCTTCCAGAGCCTTAAGATCCGTTGCACCCGCCAAATCGCGCTCGGCCTCACCTTGCAGATGCGACAAGACAGCATTGAAAGCATTTTGTTCGCTCATGAAGCGGGCGCCTCCATGCCGGCGGCTCGAATTGTCACCGAAGGCCGATCGGTGCGGGCAAGGCCAAGGTGGCGGGCCAGGTCGCGTTGATTCAAGGCGAGGCAGAGCCTTCCGTACGAGTCGACGAATATGACAGCGTCGCCGATCTGAGCGTCGCCGAACGCTGCGACGATCCGAGCCTCAAGTACGCTATCGCCAACCGAGGCCGTGACCGAAGATTCGGCGCCGATTTCTGCCAGCATCCCGCCTGGAGCGCTAAGGGCGAGACTACCAAACTCGTTGACGCCAACCACCGAGGTTAGAATTGTGCCGCCGGCGATTACGGATGGAGTTTCCGGCAGCCTGATGAGCGATTGAGGGTCGATATTCGGTCCCAGAAGATACATGCCGACCCCGTGCGCAATATGGGCGGCGGCCGGACAGAAGATGTCGCGGGCATGGAACGTGTTCGAGACCGGGTGATGGCGAAACTCCGGATCGACCAACTCTACCACGCCCGCGATGCCACCGACCGACTCGGCAGCCCGCAAAAGCAGGCCGTTGTCGGGCCCGATGATAATGTCACCACGGGTGCAGCCGATGGCGATCGGCCGCCGGGCCGTCCCCACGCCAGGATCGACGACCGCGACATGCACGCAGGGTGGAAAGTGGCGAATGGCCGACTCAAGCATCCGAGAGCCGGTCTCGATATCAAAATGAGGCACCGCATGTGAGATGTCCACGACCACTGCTTTTGGCGTGATCGAGGCGATGACACCCTTGCACTGGCCGACG
>JANWHV010000173.1 GCA_025450255.1 Chloroflexota bacterium
TCACAGGCTCGTCTTCCGCGAACGCATCATAGTTGCCTCTCGACGTCACCGTTGTAGAGTACGCCGCCTCGTCCGGAATGTATAAGGATAGAGAGCCCCATAGGGGTCTATAGTCGCTGCCGGCAGAATGCCCCGGCGCGATTTGCCTCTTATCCATGCATGGCGTACGGGACATTCGCTACGGGATGCGCGTGCGCGGGCATTTGCTCCATACCCATGCGTGGCGTACCCTGAACGCGATTATGATAACAACAACCGCACCCTGGCGCTACGGCAGTGTGGCGGCCCGCTGGCTGCTGGCGGCGATATTGATTATTGCCGGCGCCAGTAAAGCCGCCAATCCCTGGGTCTTCGTCCACACGGTCGAGGGCTACAACATGCTGCCCTCGGCGCTTTCCACGCCCTTTGGCCTGGCCCTGCCGTGGATCGAGATCATGCTGGGCGGCTACCTGCTGATCGGGCTGTTCACCCGCGTCGCCGCGGCGGCCACCCTGGCGCTGTTCGGCGTGTTTCTGATAGCGCTTGCCGTGCAACTGGCGCGCGGGCACACGGGGGATTGCGGCTGCGTGGTCGGCATCGACAACCCGATCGTCACCGCGTTCGTGGGCGGCAATAGCATCGGCGCCTGGGATATCGTACGCGACGCCGTGCTGGCCGCGCTCGCACTCCTCGTGCTGTTTACCCCGCGCCCGCCGCTGGCCGTCGACGGGCTGCTTGCCGCCCGCCGCGAGGACGCCGATCGCTACGATCTGGAGACGGATGTCGCCGAGGCGTAGTCAGTTGAAAAGGCTGGTAACCGGATAGATAAAACCCGGCACTACCTCCTCGCCGTCAAGCACATCGCCCAGGTTGAGGATACGCGCCGGCTTGATTGCCCCTGGCCGCCACGCATCGACCTGTTGCCGGCGGGGATACACAATCCAGACGAGCCGGGTGGCCGCATCGAGGTAGCGCAGCGCCTTGGCGCCCATGGCCCGCCGGCTTTGATTGTACGATCGCGCCGCCGTCCAACTGCTTACGCGTGCCGGGTGCTAAGAGCCAACCTGGCGCCGCCCTGCCGATCCCGTGGCCGGCAGCACCGTCTCCAGCGCCCGTCAGGGCGCCCCTGGTTCCGCGATCTGGGTACGGTCATGGGTGGTAGAGTTCGACGCTGGCGAGGGAGGTCGAGCCGTCAAAGCTACGGCTGCCGCCGGCGACAAGCACCAGACCGCTAGCCAGCAGCGTCGCCGGCTGCCAGGCACGAGATTGGTGCAGGGAGCCGGTCAGCGTCCATATACCGGTTTGTGGATTGTAGAGCTCCGCGCTGGCGAGGACAGATGAGCATACTCCAGTGGGGCAGCCGCCGACCACCAGGACCTTGCCATTGCCGAGCAGCGTCGCCGTCTGCCCGGTCTGGTAGCCACGCGGATCGTGCAGGGAGCCAGTGACTGTCCAGGTACCCGTACGCGGGTGATAGAGCTCCGCGTCCGTGATCCAGGTGTTCCCGTCGAAGCCGCCGTCTACCAGGACCAGGCCGCTCGGCAGCAGCGTCGCCCCTCGCGCGCCGGCAGCGGTGTGCATGGCGCCGGTCAGCGTCCAGGCGCCGGTGCGCGGGTTGTAGAGCTCGGCGCTGTCGAGCAAGCCGTTGCTGTCCGCGCCGCCGGCGACGAGCACCAGGCCATCGGGCAAGAGCGTGGTCGTCTGGAAGGCGCGCGCCTGGTGCATGGAGCCGGTCATGGTCCAGGTGCCGGGGCGGGCGGAGATTGCCTGCGACGGTCCGGGTGCGGGCGCGATGACCGTGCGCCCAGACGGTAGTTGCGTGTGCGTGCCCGGCTGCGGCGTGGCGGACGGGACGCGTCCGCGCATGATGAGCAGGGCGATCAGCAGCAGGAAGGGCAGCGCGGCGGCCACGGCCACCGCGGCCCAGGCTATGCGGCGGGGCGTGCGAACGGCGCGCGGGACAGAACCGGCCCGGCCGAGGGCCGGCGCGATCGCAATGGTTCCGTGCATCGTAATCTCCTCTTCAATAGTGCGCGCGATGACGGCATCGCGGCGCGGGGGCAGTGGGTGCGGCGCGCAGACGGCGTCCAGGTCGGCGACGAGCCGGGTCAACGCCGGGTCGGCGTCCTCACCGAGCAGGTCGGGGTAGCGCTCAGTGAGTGGGTTCATCGTAGCGCTCCTTCAGACTCTGCATGAGGCGCGTGAGACGTTTGCGCGTGGCCGCCTCGCTGGCCCCGATCACCGTGGCGATCTCGGGCGCGGTGAGCCGGCCCGCGAAGCGGAGCGTGAGCAGCTCGCGCGACTCGACGTTGAGCGCGACGAACAACTCCCGCAGGCGGGCCAGCGATTCTTGCTCGATCATCCTGTTCACCAGGTCGGCGGGCGCGGCCCGTTGCAGCGCCTCCGGCACCAGGTCCCAGGGCACCGTCGCCTTGCGGCGGCGATGAAAATCGCCCGCGACATTGCGGGCGATGCGGAACAGCCATGCGCCGAAGGTCACCTGTTGCGCACGATAGCGGGGCAGGGCATCCAGCGCCTGCACGAAGACTTGCTGCGTCAAATCGGCCGCGTCCTCCTCAGTAGTGGTGCGCGACCGCAGATAGGCATAGATACGCTCCCGGTAACGCTCATAGAGCGCGCCGAACCAGACGGGATTGGACCGGACGCCCAGTACCAGCGCCGCCTCATCGGCGGGCGCGGGCCGGGCGGTTTCGGGTAGCACCGTGACGCTCTGGCCCATGTACGACTGTCCTTTGACCTGGCTGGCCTCTTCCGTGCCCTGACAGAGCTTTTCCATGCGATCGCACTAATATAACGCAGGATTGGGCGAGACTGGACATCGAACCGACGACGCCAGACCCACGGCGTGACGGTCCGTGCATTCGGGGGAGCGGCGCGCGGCCAGATTGTTCATGGTTGAGTGGAATCAGGATACGAGTATGTTCTTACTGGGGCGGATTGGCGACTGCGGGCGCGTCGCCCTTGCTATCCTTCCCCTGCACGAGCACCGCCGCGGCCGCCGCGCTGGCCAGCGCCAGCACCGCGCCGATGCGCATCACCGCCTGGAAGCCATCCACGAACGAGGCTACTATTGCATGCCGTACCCCGGACGCCACGGCCGCGCCCAGGCCGGGCGGCGCCGTCATGCCCGCCAGCCGATCGCGGTTGCCCTGGAGCATGTGCAGCGTGGCGGCATGGAGGTGCAATCCCTGCAGGCGCTGGTCGAGACCGCGCGAGAAATACGACGCCATCACGATGCCAAGGATCGCGATTGCCAGCAAGCCGGACGCCCGCGATACCGCGTTGTTCACGCCGGACGCCACGCCCGAGTGGCGCGCGTCGACGGATCCCATCACCGCGGTGGTGAGCGGCGCCACCGTGACGGCCATGCCCAGCCCCAATACGACCTCGGCGGGGAAGAACGTCGTCCAATAGCTGCCGCCCTCGGCCGGGAACGAGAACAGCAAAAAGCCCAGGGCCGCGATGGTGGGGCCGACGTTCAGCGGCAGGCGCGCGCCGTACTGGCCGATCAGGCCGCCCGCCCAGCGCGAGAGGGCGAACAGGATGACGGTGAACGGGATCAGCGCGGCGCCCGCCGCCGCGGCGGAGTAGCCCTGCGCCTGCTGCAGGTTGAACGGCAGGAAATACAGCGTGCCGCCAAGGGCGCCGTACAGTAACAGGGTCAGCAGGTTCGTGCCACTGAAGGTGGAAGAGCGGAACAACGAGAGCGGCAGCATGGGGGCCTCGGCGCGCGTTTCCACCAGCACGAACAGCAGGGAGCCGGCGACGCCGCCGGCAAGGATGATCGCCACCGCGCGGTCGGCGCCGGTCGCGCCCCAGGCAATCAGGCCGTAGACCAGGGCAGCCAGGCTCAGCGTCACCAGGATGGCGCCCAGCCAATCCAGTGGCCCCACGCTCGATTCGTCGCGGCTTTCCGGCACGTAACGCGAGATTAGCAACAGCACGATGACTGCGATCGGCAAATTAATGAAGAACACGGCCCGCCAGGAAACCGTCTGCACCAGCCAGCCGCCGAGTACCGGCCCGATGGCGGCGGTAAGGGTGGTGAAAGCGGACCAGGTGCCGATGGCCCGGCCGCGTTCATCGCCGGTAAAGACGCTGCTGATGATCGCCAGGCTGCCGGGCACCAGCAAGGCGCCGCCGATACCCTGGATTCCGCGCGCCACGATCAGCGCCTGGATGTTGGGGGCGGCTCCGCAGACGGCCGACGCCAGCGTGAATATCACCACGCCCAGCCCGTAAAGACGGCGGCGCCCAAAGCGATCGCCGAGTGAGCCGCCCACCAGGATCAACGCGGCCAGGAATAGCGCGTATGACTCCACGACCCACTGCACGTCGGCGGCGGACGCCGTGAGATCGCGCTGCAGGATGGGGAGGGCGACGTTGACGACGGTGCCGTCGATAAACGCCAGGCTCGATCCCAGGATGGTGGCGGCCAGGATCTGGTTCGCGTTTCGCGGCGCGCTGCCATCGCCATCCACGACGCCCGAAATATCGCGTGCCGGGTTCGACCGGTCAAGCTTCATTGCCGCGCCCTTCGCATCCCGCTTACCGACCCCAGCCCCATCTCGTCCGCCCGATCGCGGCGCGCAGCTCCAGCGCTACGGGCATCCTCACGGCGCGGGGAGCATGCCTTCACCATACGGGATCGCCTCATGCGCGTGGGGAGAGAGCCTGAGGAAACCCCCTCCAGGTGAATGCCACGGCACGCGGCGCGGTCGATCATCGTGCCGACACCCGAGGTCGACGATCCCGACGCGCACGTGATCAAGACCATTCTCGCCATCACCAATAACCCGCGGCGGCGCCCGGCTCGCAGGTGACCATGGTCGCCACTGGCCCCGGCGTCGAGGAAAGCGTACGAGCGAGCGAGAACGGGCTGCGAAACCAGACGCTGGCCTTCCAGGAGGCCGACACCACCAGCCGCGCCATCCTCGACGAGCTGGAGATCACCAGCTACGATCATGCGATCACCTTGAGCTACGCGGATACCCTCGACCCGCAGGCAGCCGACGCGCGCACGCTGATCAGCCTGCTCCACGTCCGCGATATTCTGGAGCGCGCCGGGCCGGACCGTCAACTTCTACACGGTAGTAGAGGCGGCCCGGCGCCGCGGCCATGTAGCGATCGGCTACCGTCTCAGCGCCAGGGCGTCCGATGCCGCGGCGCAATACGGCGTGCGCGTCAACCCACGCAAATCGGAACCGGTCACCTTCGCCGATGGCGACCGCATCATCGTCGTGGCCGAGGATCAATGACTTCTCCACGCTTGGCGAGACAACCTTCGCGGCGATCCGGCCAGAGGGCGGGCGCAATCGGCGACGACACCGTAGCGCCGCGCGGTATCCTAGAAGCCAATGGCCCACCACTCACCGCCGCGGCTCGCCGCGCTGCGCTCGCGCGATTACCGCCTGCTCTGGCTCGGCCAGATGGTCTCCACGATTGGCTCGCAAATGACGATCGTGGCGGTGAACTGGCATGTCTATCGCCTGCTCATCGGCATGACGGTGTCACTCTCCCTTGCCGGCCGCCATATCGATCTCAATGGCCAGGCACTGGGGCTGGGATCGCTGGGGTTGGCGCGCGTTGGACCGATTATCCTCTTCGCGCTGCTCGGCGGCGTGCTGGCCGACACCTACGATCGGCGGCGGCTGGTAATGGCGGCGCAGGCCGTCTCGTTCGTCGTCTCCGCGCTGTTGGCGGCCATCACCTTCAGCGGCCACGCCGGGCTGGCCGCGATCTACACGCTAAGCGCCATGGACGCGGCGGTGGGCGCCTTCGACGGCCCGGCGCAAGAGGCGCTGGCGCCGCAGCTTGTCCCGCGCGAGCACCTGACCAACGCCGCCAGCCTCAATGCATTGGTCTGGACCCTGGCGACCATCGCCGGCCCGGCCCTGGCCGGGGTGGTGCTTGCCCTGCTCTCGGTAGGCGCCGTCTACACGCTCGACGCGATCAGCTTCCTGGCCGCGCTCGCGGCGGTGGCGGGGCTGCGGTATCGCGGCGGCCCGCGCCCGGCGAGCGCCCGCGTAGGGTGGGGGAGCCTGGTGGAGGGGCTACGGTTCACGCGCGGCATGAAGATCATCTGGGGCACCATGCTGCTGGATTTCTGGGCCACCTTCTTCTCCTCGGCCCGCACCATGCTGCCGATCGTGGCGGACCGCGTGCTGCACTCCGGCGTGCAAGGCTACGGTCTGCTGGCCA
>JANWHV010000174.1 GCA_025450255.1 Chloroflexota bacterium
CACCATGGGCAACGGCATCTATACAAGTGGCGACGGTGGACGATCGTGGGCGCCCTACGGGCCGCCGCTAACGGGATTCGCGAGGATCGTACTGTCCCTGATCGCGACTGACCGCGCCTTGCTGGCAGGTACGGCGCAGGGTATCTACAGACTTGCTCTGGAGCCGCCAAAGTAACGGATCGCGTGGCATGACAACCTGTCAGCCAGAAACCTCTGGCTGTTCACGCGCCATAACACCCAGCATGGCGAGCAACAGCAAGCAGGCTGCCACCAGCCCGGCGCATATCAGTGCCAGGACCGGCGTGCTCACGCCCTGGTGAGCCAGCAGCGCCCACCAGGGGTGCGGCTTTGGCACGATGAAGCCGTTGGCAAAGTTCGACGGCGTTAGCGGGATCGGATCGCGCCCGCCATACGTATTCGGATCGAGCAGTCGCTGCCATTGTCCGATCAGCGGCGAATACTGTGGATGCCATTTATACAAGTCCTCGGCAGTCCAGATACAGCCGTTCGGCTGCTGGTCACGTAAATGCGTAATATACTCACCCTTGTCCAGCAGCACGGCAGGAACCTGGATCAGTACGCCCAGACCGCCAAGGAGCCCGGCACACAGGCGCAACATCCGGCCGGCGCCCTCCAGGACCCAGCCGAGCGGTAATATGGCAAGCGGCAAGATTGGTACGAGGAATCTCGGCCCCCAGGCCCAACCGCCGAGCCAGACGATCAGAGTATTGGCATGGGCAAGCACGCAGATGGCGCAGATTGCCGACAGCAGCAACGTGGCGCGCCGCTCGCGCTTGAAGAACCTGGCAAACCCAAGCGGGGCCAGCAGCAAGATTGGCGCATAGAGAAAGACTCCCTTGCCGGGGCTCAGGAGCGGCCCGTATATCCCTTCCCATAGCGCTTGCAGGCTATGCGGCGGGCGCGTGTCGTGCACGTCGCCGATAATGCCATAGCCAAAGTTGAGTGGCGAGCCAAAACGCGCCGCGTTGTACGCGACGGTAATCAAGAGAGCGATGCCTATTGGGACCACGAAGGCGAGCAACACACGGATTCGAGCGAGCGGCGGAGTCCGAGACGCGGCGTACACCGCGAAAATGGGTACATAGAGAATACTGTCGCCAAAGTGCGTGAGCACGGCAAGTGCCAGGAATATGCCGGTGAGCGCCGCGCCCCTCGCCGTAACCTCGCGCTCTGGCCAGAGAACGGCGGCCACCGATGCAAGCAGGCACAGGGCAACCGTCGGCTCGCTGAAGAAGCTGACCGTATAGGCCCACGCAGGCGTGGCCAGGCCAAACAAAAGCGCAAGCGCAATCGCCACGCCAGGCGACCAACCCAGACGCAACGCCAGAGCGCACAACAGCGCCGCGGTCAGCGCGGTAACGATGGCGGCAAAGCTGCTCGTAACCAGGGCCGCCACTTCGGCGTGGTTTACGTCGGGAGTGAGCCGCGCGGCCTGGCTGCCGAGAACGTAGAGCGGAGCGGCCGCCAACGATTGACCCAGGCCGAATTTACTGAAGTAGGGTTGGCCAGGTCCCGCCGCGATGCCAATCACGGCGGGCTCTGTCGCGCACGTGCCGGATGGAATCGGCACGGTCCGCCAGCCCGGCGTGATCGCCACTTCCTTCGCCATTAGCGGCGTGAGCGTGGCATGAGCTGGAATAATCGCGACATCGGCGCGGTCCACCAGGGCGCGTGTTACCAGGTACATTGAACGGCCATCACTGACATGCGGAGAAATCGTGCCCGGAAAGGTCAGGAGATAGAGCATAAAGAGAAACACGCCGACCACGGCCGGAAGGCCAGGACGTAGCGCACGCCGGCTCAAGGCATGACTCATGCGCATGGAGAGTCACACCAGGCGGCGATGTAATGCAGCGCCTCATCCAGGAACCGCGGCTGTTCCACCGAAACCCGCCGTGCACCCGTGTCGGCGCGGAACCAGGTAAGCTGGCGGCGAATGAACGCCCGTGTACTGCTCTCCGTGGCGGCCATCGCCGTGGCGAGATCGATCTCGCCCATGACATGGCGGCCAAGCTCGCGGTAGCCGAGCGCCGACATTGAGGGAAGATCCAGGCCGTAGCCCGCGGACATCAGCCGCTCGACTTCGTCAACGAACCCTTCGTCACGCATATGTGCCAGTCGCTTCGCCGCGCGCGCGAACAGCGCTTCTCGGTTCATCTCAAGAATAATCATCAGCACATCGTACGACGGGGACTGGCGCGGCGCCCTGAAGGCCGGGACGCCAAGCGCTTCACGAACCTCCAGGGCGCGGATCACGCGTCTCGGGTTTCGCGTGTCAATGCGATCCGCCACCGCCGGATCGAGCGCCCGCAATCGCTCCACCACGGTTTCGATGCCGTCTTCGCGCGTCATCCGTTCCAGCTCGGCGCGGAACCGCGGATTGGGAGGTACTTCTGGGACGTCATAACCAAGCGTGAGCGCACGCAGGTAGAGCCCCGTGCCGCCGACAAGAATCGGCAATCGTGAGCGCGCATGTACCGAGGCGATGGCGGCGCGGGCCCCACGCAAGTACAACGCGAGGGTAAAGCTCTCGTCCGGAGTAGCGACGTCGAGCATGTGATGTGAAACCGCCTCACGCTCGGCGGACGTCGGCTTCGCGGTGCCGATATCCATACCGCGGTACACCTGGCGCGAGTCGGCGTTTACGATCTCGCCGCCGAGTCGCACGGCAAGTTGAATCGCAAAGTCGGTCTTGCCTATCGCGGTCGGACCACCGACCACCAGTAGGCGAGGCCGCGTCATAAAGCCTCGCCGCGATCCACCCGCGGTGCCTCGGCCTTGAGCACGTCGCCAACCAGGTACAGCGACCCGGTGACCAGCACGAGATCGTTTGGATCCGCGAGCCGCCGCGCAAGTTCGAGCGCCGCGACGGGGTCGTCCTCCTCGTCGACATCGCCCTGGCCCGCCGAGCGAAATGCAGCCGCAATCTCGGACGCGGCGGCCGCGCGTTGATGATTGGCGCGCGTGGCGACGACATGCGCCGCCAGTCCCGCCAGCGTCCCGGCAATATGCGGAATATCTTTGTCGGCCTGGATGCCGCAGACCAGAATGACGCGCCGGCCCGGAAAAAGCTCTCGGATTGCGGCGTCGAGAACGCTTGCCGACTCGGGTGTGTGCGCGCCATCTACGACCGTGACCGGGGTTTGCGAAATGATTTGAAGCCGGCCTGGCCATTCCACGCGCGCGAGGCCTCGTCGTATTGCATCGAGATTTATTTTCGGCAATACAGGAGCCACCACAAGTGTCACGGCAACGGCGCAGCCTGCGTTGACGGCCTGATGAGCGCCAAGCAGAGGCGTCCTGAGGTTGGCGATCGACCCACCGTCGGCCAACACATCGCTCCACCACACAGGCATGTTGGGCAAATGTTCGCGTATATAGTCGCGCATCCGTGCCGACACCTCGAAATCAAACGTCGTGCCCGTAACGTCGATTGAGACCGCGGAGACATGCCAATCCCTGCCGCCCAGGAATAACGGAACCCCGAGCCGCGCCGAGGTGTCCACGAAGATCTGCTCGGCGTCCGGAGGCTGTGGCGACGACACGGCAACTGATCCGCGCTTCATGATTGCCGCCTTCTCCGCCGCGATCAAGCTCAGCGTGTCGCCAAGTATTGCCGTATGGTCGAACCCGATCGGCGTTAGCGCGGTCGCTAGCGGCGCCGGAACCACGTTTGTGGCGTCGAGCCGGCCGCCAAGACCTACCTCGAGTACCACCGCGTCCACGTGTTGTGCCGCAAACCAGAGTAGGGCAACCGCGACCTGGGCCTCAAACTGCTGGATGCCGGTTATGCCGCGCGCCGCCAGCCGCCGCATCGCCGGCCGGATAGTGTCGATCATAATGCCGGAGAGGACGGTATCCGCGATTTCCACGCCGTCGATCTGAAACCGCTCGAACAAGCTGATCAAATGCGGCTGCGTGAACAATCCGGTACGATACCCCGCCGCGCGCAGTACTCTGGCGATTGACGCCGCGGTCGAGCCTTTTCCCTTGGTGCCCGCGATGTGAATCACGGGCAGGTGAAGGTGGGGCGAACCCACTTCCTCAAGCAGCGCGAGCACGCGGTCGAGCCCAAACGTGGTCGCCGCGCTGACATTCCCGCGCTCGAAGTCCGGGAACTCGCGCAAATAGTCAATTCCCACGAGTTCAGGCATCGCACACTCCATCCGTGAAGTTCTGCACTACTAGCGATTGCATGGTATCAGCGAGTCGGTTATACCCAGGAAGGCGCCTCTGCACACTGTCGTGCCATTGGAAGACTGAAGTGATCGCCTGCCACAATGTCTCGAATCCTTCTCAGAGCGTTTATCACGACTGCCCTCTCGACCCTGATTGTGGTCCAGGGCCTGGCGTGGGCGCGGCCTGGCCATGCCCCAGCGCCCACGATTATCGTAACGCCGGCCGCCGTTGGCCCGCATGGAACAATACAGATTCGCGGCACGGGCTTCGACCCGAGCACAAACGGCAAAAACGTACTCGTGAACATCGTTCTGACAAATAGCGCGGGCACGTTCCCGATTGGCGCGCTACAGACTGATGCATCGGGAGCAATTAATACCGGCTCGGCAACCTTGCGCGTGCCCCTGGCAATCGATACCACAGCGGCGAATCAGATAGTTGCCGCGGAGGACGGCAAGCCTGGTCTGGCCGCATCTCAATTGCTGGCGGGCACGGCGCTTACGCCGGCCCTTAACAATGGACAACCGCTCTCGGCCAAGCTGGGCGACCAACTGACGATCGCCGGCAGCGGCTACGCACCGTTGGACGTACTCACGCTTTCACTTGGCGGCCAACCGCTCGGGTCGGGCGCCGGTCCAAGCACCTCTACAGCGGACGCCAACGGCAATGTGACGTTTTCGTTGGCTATACCGGCAAACGCGCAGGCCGGCACACAGGTGTTGACTCTGGCGGGCAGCGCCACGGGCACTGGGCAACATGACTCCGCGAGCGTGCCTCTCACGCTTTCCGCGAACGCCGGCACCGTCGCCATAACCCCGAATCCCGCTGCCGTGGGGACCACGATTGGGGTTCAAGCAGTTGGCTTCACGCCCGGAGAGCCCGTAACGTTCACGCTGCGCTATTTTGACCGCGGCCTCAATAACTTTGCCATTACAAACTCGCCGGCAACGGCGGACGCCGCGGGAAGCGCCAGCGCGGCGATCAGCATTCCGATCGCCGCCGACAATAACCAGCCTGGTTCGGTTAGCGCTCGTGGCATAAACAGCGGCATCATGGCAAGCTCGCCGCTGACCTTCGCATCCCAGGCGCGCGTGACGATTTCCCCCGCGTCCGCTCTTCCAGGCTCTCAAGTCACCGTATTGGGCTCCGGATTCACGCCGGGTGAGAATCTGTTCGTCACTACCAGGCTCTTCAAGGCGCCGATTGGTACAATAGCGACTCCGGACGCGACCGGGCATTTCTCAGCCACGGTTACGTTGTATACCACGCTGCAAGGCGGCATAAGCTACCCACTGTCGGTCAGTGGCACCGGGGGTGATACGGCGGCCACGGCGTTCCTCGTGCTCTCCCAGGTCCCGCCAGCGCTACAGATCAGCCCACTCACCGTGGCGGCGGGCGGCGCGGTTACCGCCGCGGGCCAGGGATTCGGCGGGAATGAAGCGGTCGCGTTTACCATGAACGGCAACGCGCTCAGCGTGACCGGGCCGCCGGCCATAACCGATGGGACCGGCGCGTTCACGTCCACCGTATCGGTCCCGTCAGGTATCGGGCCCGGTTCATATGTCATTACCGCCGCCGGCGCGAAGTCAGGCGTTGTGAAAACCGTTCCGGTGACGATTACCGTCCAGCAGAGCAACCGCTGGTACTTCGCGGAGGGCTTCACTGGACAAGGCCCGAACGTTTTCTTTCATGAGTACTTGACACTGCTCAATACGTCCAATAATGCCGCTAACGGCACGATTCTCTACCAGTTCCCGGACGGGCGGACCAGTTCGGTTCCCGTTACGGTGATCGCGCACGGCGTGCTCGTGCAAGACGTCAATAGTGACGTGGGTCCAAACCAGATCGTCTCCGCGTTCGTCAAGGCCGACATCCCCATCTCGGCTGAACGCACTATTCTCAGGACCGATTCCAGGAAGCGCGCGCTCGATACCGACGTAAGTCCGGGCCAGGCATCACCGCAGTCGAATTGGTACTTTGCCGAAGGCTATAGTGGCGTCACCTTCCAGCCATATCTGACCGTGCAGAACCCGGGATCCACGCCAATATCGGTGACCGTCACGTTGTTCCCAACCTCGGGCTCGCCCACGGTGGTGCCCGCGTCACTACCGCCTTTCGGCAGATACACGCTAAACCTGCGGAGCGCGCTGCCCGGGAAGTCGTTCAGCATGAGTGTCGTGGCAAGTCAGCCTATCGTGGCCGAACGCGTGGAGTACTGGGGCGCGGGCGCGGGCTCCGCTAAGTTCGGGGCTGGAGTAAAACCAGGCGTGTCGACCCCTGGCACGGCCTGGTACTTCGGCTATGCCTCCGTTCTTGGCGGCGATCAAGCGTTCCTCAGCGTCTTGAACCCAACAAGCCAGATAGCGAAAGTTAAGGCAAGCGTCTTCGACGGCACCGGCAATACTACGCGGAACGCGCAGATCACCGTGCCGCCAGGGCAACGAGGCACATTCCTTCTGCACACATTGTTCGGCGCGGCCAATCATAGTCCGGTAGCGGTACGGATTGAGAGCAATGTGAACGTCAGCGCGGAGGAGGCCCAATACTACGGCGGCTCGCCTAATATCGGCAGTCACGGCGGCGCAAACATTGAGGGCCGCCAATTTACGGCATCCCGATGGACGTTTGCCAGTGGGAACACCGC
>JANWHV010000175.1 GCA_025450255.1 Chloroflexota bacterium
GTGGCGACCGGCTGCAAGCCCCACGCTTTTCCAAACTTGGCCACGGTCGCGGCATCGCCCAATTCGACTCCTCCCGCCAGCCAGGCGCCGTCCGCGCCCATTTCCGCCGCGCCTCTGCTGTTTCCCGCCGCGGCAAGCGCCAGCGGCCCACGCTTACCGGCCGCCGGCGTAGAAAGCCTGGACGCCAATGTGGACAAGGCGTCGGCAATAGCCGCGACGTCGCCGCCCGCCAAGATCCGTTCATCGTACAGAACGACCCCATTCGTCGCGCCCCTCAAGACGTCCACGACGCCGTCCAGTTCGTCGGGTGTCGATGGCGTGACCGCCTGCGCTGTTTCCCGCACCCGATCCGCTACGTCTTGAGCGGCGCCAACGATCGCGTCCTTAACGGATGTGATCGCCGAGGTCACGGACTCCATCAGTCCAGAAGAGGCGGCAGCGCCCTTGTCCTCGCCCAGCATGGCGATCAATCGCAGCAGCGTTATCAGCGGACTAGCGCTATCGAATCCTGCCCGCGCGCTGGCGAGATAGTCCAGGCCCGTCGGCTCGTTCGCGATCACGACCAGAGGCACGCCGCGCCGCTTCACCTGCTTCTTAATGCGCAGGTCGAGGACATGCTGGCGCGCGATCGGATTTGCGTCAAACAGCACTATGGCGTCGGTATGCTCAAGGTCAGCGATCCTGCCGCCGCCAACAATCGACGTGGGAGCCGCGGATCCGGACGGCACCGCGACATCCGGCGAGCGCAGCAGCGTCCGGAACAACCGGCCCAACAGATACAGTTCCTCATTCGTGCTTTGAGCGCCGGCCAGCGCGGCCACGCCCGAATGCGATGCGCTTTTCAGCCCGTCCGCTGCCGCGCGCAACGCCTCATCCCACGAGGCTTCCTCGAGTACGCCGTTGCGGCGAACCATCGGCGTCTTGATTCGCTCGCCGTCGTGCAGCCGGTCGAGAGTGCCGAAGCGGCCATAATCGCAGAGCCAGCCGTCGTCAACGTCGAGGTTTTCGCGGTTTACCAGCCGCAGTAGCTCATTTCGCCGCGTGTCAAGCGTCACGTTACAGCCGACCGAGCAGGTCGGGCAAACGCTTGGCGCATGCTGGAGATCCCATGGCCTGGCCTTGAATCGATATTTTCGGCTCGTCAGGGCGCCAACCGGGCACAGCTCGATGGTATTTCCGGCGAACGGGCTGTCAAAGGGCCGGTCGGGAAAGACATTGACCTCGGTCTTGCCGCCGCGGCTCATCAGTACAATTTGCGGATCGTCGGCGACGTCCTCCATGAAGCGGATGCAGAGCTGACACACAATGCAGCGCTCGCGGTCGAGCACAATCCGCGGTCCAATTGGCAAATGCTTGACAAAGTGCCGCTTCTCCTCGGTGTAGCGGCTCTTGCCGGGACCATATTTGAAGGTAAGATTTTGCAGCGGGCACTCGCCGCCTTTGTCGCATATGGGGCAATCCAGCGGGTGGTTGATGAGCAGGAACTCCAACATGCCCTGTTGTGTCTTCACCACGTCTGGGGAGACCGTACGTACGATCATGCCGGGCGCCACCGGAGTAGCGCAAGCCGGTGGAAAGCCCTTGGCCTTTTCGATGGAGACCAGGCACATGCGGCAGGCGCCAAGCGGATCCATTTTCTTGCTGTAACAGAAAGTCGGAATCTCGATGCCCAACTGCTCCGCGGCGTGCAGCACCGTGGTCCCGCGCGGTACGGAAACCTCACGACCATCGATGGTAAGGGTTACGGCATCCTGTTGTTGCATGCTCAAACTCCTGCCCCCGCCAGCTCCCGTGGCGGGTGGCACACGTACCCGGCGACATGTCGCTCATAATCTTCGCGGAAATGCTTCACACTGCTCAGTACCGGTCCGGTGGCGAATTCCCCGAGCGCGCACAGACTCTTGCCCGCGATATTGTCGCAAATATCGGCCAGAAGGTCGATATCACGCATCGTGCCCAGCCCAGTTTCCATCCGCTGCAGAATGCCCGCCATCCAGGGGCAGCCCTCACGGCAAGGCGTACACTTCCCGCACGACTCGTGGGCAAAGAATTGCGTGGCGCGCAAGGTAAAGTCGATGATGCATTGGCGGTCGTCAAGAACGATCACGGCTCCCGCGCCCAGCGCGCTGCCGATTTTGGCCACCGCGTCGACATCTGCCTCCGTGTCTTGTTGCGATGCCGGGATGATTGGTGGCTCCGCGCCCAACATCAGTGCCTTCAACGGATGAGCCGCATCCTCCATGCCGCCGGCCATCTCAATGAGCGCGCGAAACGTGGTGCCCATTGGGGCCTCATAGTTTTCCGGATTCTTCACGTTGCCGGAGATCGAAAACACCTTGGTGCCCGGGCAGTTTGGCGAGCCAATGCCCAGAAACCATTCAGCGCCGTTATTGACGATGTGTGGCACGTTGCACAGCGTCTCGACATTATTCACCACGGTCGGCTTCTGGTACAGCCCCTTAATCGCGGGGAATGGCGGGCGCTGCCGTGGCTGCCCCCGGCTGCCTTCCATGCACTCAATCAGCGCCGTTTCCTCGCCGACCTCGTACGATCCGGCGCCGCGCTGCACCAGCATATCCAGGTCATAGCCGCTGCCCAGGATATTCTTGCCCAGATAGCCTTTGCTGTATGCTTCCTCGATTGCCGCCTCGAGCCGCTTCCGCGACAGCTCATATTCGCCCCGTACCAGGATGAACGCGTGTCTGGCGCCGATTGCGTACGACGTAATCATGCAGCCCTCGATGAGCTGATGGGGATCGAACTCCATCAACAGCCGGTTATTGAACGCGCCCGGCGTACCCTCGTCGGCGTTGCACAACAGGTACTTTTCGAGGTTTGGATCTTTTGGCAGGAAGCTCCACTTACGCCCAGCCGGAAAGCCGGCGCCACCACGGCCACGAAGATTGGCTTTTATCACCATATCCGTGATCTCGGTCGGCTTCATGTCGCCTAGGGCCTTGCGCAGCGCCGTATAGCCGCCGTGCTGCTCATAGACCTCGACGCGTTCGATTCCAGGCACGTCACGGTGCTTGGTCAAGATAAGTTCCGGCATCGGCTCCTCCAGCCCAGGTCAGGGGTTCGGCCAACGATGTGTAACCACGGTGAGCGGACGTTATGAATCAGGAATAGCGCTCGAAAACTGCGTCGATCGATTCCGGGGTACTCAGCGGACCATACGGTTCAAGGTCTATTTCCAGCATTGGGGCGCGCTCGCACTGGCCAAGGCACTCCACAGCCTGGACGTAAAACTGTCCGTCGGCGGTGGTGGCGCCCAACTCGACGTTCAGGCGTCGCAAAACGTGGGCGACCACGGCGTCGCAATTCCTGGCCTTGCAGGCAAGGTTCGTGCAAATCTCGACCGCGTGCCTACCGACAGGCTTCTTGAAATACATCGTGTAATAGCTTGCCACCGACTTAACGTCCGCAGGCGTCAGGCGCAGCAATTCGCCGATCTCAACCATCGACTCCTCGCTCACGTAACCGATCTCCTCTTGCGCGAGGTGTAGCGCCGGCAACAACGCGGAACGGCGATGCGGATAGCGGTCTATGAGCAGAAGAATGCGGTTTTTGGTGGCCTCGGAAAGCATTTCTTGTTTACCTACCGTAGCCCGGACCGGGCGGAAGTACTGCAACATTCATTAGCGATCGATTTCACCCAGAACTATGTCAATACTGCCGATGATCGCTACTACATCGGCGATCAAATGGCCTTCGCACAGGCGCGGCAGGGCTTGCAGGTTCGCGAACGATGGCGCCCGCACATGGCAACGACGGGGCTTATTCGTTCCGTCGCTAACAAGGTACACGCCGAGCTCGCCGCGCGGCGATTCAATCGCGCTATACACCTCGCCAATCGGAGGATGGAGCCCTTCCGTTAGCAGCTTGAAGTGGTGGATGACCGCTTCCATGCTCGTCGCAAGCTCTTCTTTGGGTGGCGGAACCACTTTCCGATCGTCCGATCGAATTGGCCCCTCGGGCAATCCATCCAGGCACTGCACGACAAGCTGTTGTGTCTCACGCAGTTCCTCTACCCGGCACAGGTAACGCGCGTAGCAATCGCCCTCCGTATGCACCGGCACGCGAAATTTCAATTGATCGTAGATGAGATACGGCTGTCGCTTCCGCAGATCGTGGTCCACGCCGCTGCCGCGAAGGCTTGGGCCGGTCAGGCCGTAGTCGATTGCCTCGGCCGCTGAAATGATGCCGACGCCTTGAAGGCGCTCTTTCCAAATGCCGTTGTAGGTAAGCAGGCGCTCGTACTCGTCGACATGCGATGGGAACTCGTCAATAAATGCTCGTACTCGCCCAATCCAGCCCTCGGGCTCCTCTTGCTCGACGCCACCAAAGCGAATATAGCTCGTCATCAAGCGCTGACCGGTCAGCTCTTCGAAAAGATCGAGAATGCTCTCTCGTTCGCGGAAGCAATACAGGAAAGGCGTCGACGCGCCCATGTCCAGGGCATGCGTGCCGAGCCACACCAGGTGACTGGCGATACGCTGTAACTCGACGAGCATAGTGCGCAGCCACGAGGCGCGGACGGGCACGGACAATCCCAGCAGTTTCTCCACGGCAAGGCAATAGACGAGGTTATTGGCCAGAGGCGACAAGTAGTCCATGCGGTCCGTACAGGTCAAGCCTGCCTCGTACCGTTTGCACTGTATTGTCTTCTCGATACCGGTGTGCAAGTAGCCGATATCCGACTCAGCCTTGACCACAGTCTCGCCGTCAAGGGTCAGAATCACGCGCAAGACGCCGTGCGTGCTGGGGTGCTGCGGCCCCATGTTAATGGTCATCAAATCGGAATCAGCGTGCGCGTCAGGACGCTCGATCACGACCGTTTGGCCGTCCGCGCTCTCAGTTATCCGCGTTTCAACTGCCATGTGCCCCATCCATTCGTCGTGTGCGGGTCCGTGATGCCGAGAACTTCAGGACGTAAAACCTACTTCCTCGCCACCCAGCGGATGGTCGAAGCGTAATGGAAAACCTTGCCAATCCTCGGGCAACAAAATTCGACGCGGGTCCGGATGATCGCTAAACCTGATACCCATAAGATCGTATATCTCGCGTTCGTACCAGTTTGCCGAGTGGAATACCGACGACACTGAAGGCACGAGCGGGTCCGGCCCGTCCCCTATCTCTACCTTGAGGCGAAATCTGGTATTGCGCGGTATCGAGAGAAAGCCGTACACGATCTCCCACCGAGGTTCGCGAGGCAGGAGATCGGTGGCGGTAATGTCGACCAGCATGGTGAAGTTTGTCTCGGGGTCGTTTCGTAGCAGCGTGCAGGCGCCGACTACCAGGTCTGGCGGCACGATCGCCCAGTCCGACCCGAACATGCTGACCGCCCGGATCACGTGTTCCGGGAACGCGGCGCGCAAGCGCACGACGGCAATATTGTGTTCCGCGGGGCTGGCCGCCAACGCCTCGGCGGACTGCTGAGCGCCCTCTGGCGCTGCTTCGGTGGTCATCGGCTTAGCTCGCGCGACGCGCGACGAGGCGCTCGCGGGAGATCTTCTCCTGGAGCTTCAGAATACCGTCCATCAGCGCCTCGGGGCGCGGCGGACAGCCCGGGACATATACGTCCACGGGAACAATCTTGTCCACTCCCTGAATGACTGCATAGTTGTTGAATATGCCGCCGGACGAGGCGCAGGCGCCCATCGAGATAACCCACTTCGGCTCGGGCATTTGGTCGTAAATCGTGCGGAGGACCGGCGCCATCTTCTGGCATACGCGTCCCGACACAATCATCAGGTCGGCCTGACGCGGCGAGGCGCGAAACAATTCGGCCCCGAAACGCGCCAGGTCATAGCGGCTGGCGCCCGTAGCCATCATCTCAATAGCGCAACAGGCCAGGCCAAACAGGGCCGGCCACAACGAGGACTTTCGACCCCAATCCGCGACCTGCTCGATGCTGGTAGTGATAATGCTGTCGCCAAAACTCGTTTCTAGTCCCAATCGAGGACCCCTTTCCGCCAAATGTAGACCAGGCCGAGGAACAGTACTGCTATGAAGACGACCATCTCCTCCAGGCCAAAGACCTTGAGATGCTTGAGCCATACCGCCCACGGGTATAGGAATAGAGCCTCAATATCACACACGATAAACAGCATCGCCAAGACATAGAATTTCACGGGAAAGCGCTGGCGTGCCTGCGTGGTCGGCACGATGCCGCACTCGTACGGCGCAAGTTTCGCCGGTGTAGGGCGTTTGGGACCAAAGAGGATCGAAACCGATGTAAGGAGCACGGCCAAGCCTACGGCCAGACCTATAATGATGAGGATTGGTGTATACGCAGCCAGTCCACTGACCATGACTGTCCCCTCTCCGGGCAAGCTCCACGAAGGATCGATCGAAAAGCTGGGGAACCGGGGCTGTCCACAGCGTCAGACGCAGTACCGCTTGAGTATACCAAATGAGTGTGGCGAGGTGACACACCAATTTTCGGGCCTTGCCTGGTATGCTTCAGGAGACGTATAGTGCGAATTGCACGATCTTATTGGTTTGCGAAGCGCGTTCTGTCTCAAACGCACGTAGAAACAGAGGAAGCAATGCGATTACTGCCCGTCAACCCGGGACTTGCAAGCCTGGCTTTGGGCCCCCTGTCGGGAAAGCCGGTAATGGCGTACTATTACGTGACCTATAAGTGCACGGCACGCTGTACGTTTTGCAACATCCCGGACGGACCGATGGACGTAATCCCGGTTTCCAAGTACTCGTCCACGGCGCAGAGCATCGAGCAGTTTAAGATTTTGAAGAGCATCGGCATCCGCATCATCGATTTCACCGGTGGTGAGCCGCTGCTGAAGAAGAACCTTCCTGCCCTGCTCAGGGCCGCGAAGGATATGGGCCTGCTCACGCAGATCACGACGAATTGCACGCTGTACCCGCGCCGGGCGAAAGAACTTCAGGGCCTGGTCGATATTCTCAATTTCTCACTCGTAGGCCCAACCGCTGCCGTCCATAATCCGATCCGCCGCGACAACAGCTTCAACGACGTGATCAAGAGCATGGTCATCGCACGGGAACTTGGCGAGCCGTATCAACTCATTTTCGTGCTCACAAACGACAATATTGATCAGCTTGAGTCGATGATCCGCCTTGCCCAGAAGTATCAAGCGATCTTGAAGGTCCAGCCGGAGTTCGACCTGTTCGGCAACGGCAACGTCGACCTGCGCAACGTGAAAGCGGCCGAGAAGATGGCCCGCGAGAATAATGTCTATGTGAATCTCGGCGAGACGCGCATTTTCGACACCGGCAACCTGAAGGAAAAGCCCCGGTGTCGCGCCGCCAATGCGGTCGTCGTGGTATCGCCGGACGGCTACGTGCTGTATCCCTGCTATCACATGGTCACCACCAAGATTCCGCTCGACAAGAATTTCGCCAAATTGTTCCACTCCAATAAGTGGAAGCAAATGCAGGATGAGGTCGGGCGTTTCGACTTCTGTGACGGATGCCGGAATCTCTGCTATCTGCACCCCTCGTTTAATTACCGTTACGATCGATTGTTTGTGCTCAGCACGTTGTCGGATGTGCGCTATTTGCGTGAACGACGACGGATCGAGCGCCAGCGGCGCGAGACGTTGGCCGCCATGGCAGCGGAGAAAGATAACGATGGCGTGAACGTTCCCATGCCGTTGCCCATAGCTGTTGGTCGGTGAAAATCGCTATTGCCACCGATTTCCATAGCCCATGGATCGGTGGCCCAGCGACCTTCGTCGATAATTTTTCGTCGTTCCTTGCCGGCCGCCGGCACGATGTCGTGGTTTTGGCGCCAAGCACGAGCGGGAAACCGTCGACTGAGCGGCGGTTGGGTCTCCAGATTGAGCGCCTAGCAACCGTCCCCGTACCTTTCGGGTACGGAATGCGCGTGTGCCCGCGCTTCGACAGGGTTGCAGCCGCTCTTCGCGCCGCGAAGCCGGATGTTTTGCAGGTACACCACCCTTTTCCTCTCGGCTTCGCCGCGGTGCGCGCGGCTCGCCGGCTCAACATCCCGATCGTCGCCGTAAACCACACCATACCTGAATGTTCCCTGTACGGCATGCGCCACAGCCGGCTCTATCCGCTAGCCATAGCAATATTCCGCCGCTACCTCCGCTGGTTCCTCGCTCAAGCGGATGCTATCTGCACCCCAACCGCGACAGCGGCTACACTTCTCCATGAGATCGGCTTGCGGCAATCCGTGGAGGTTATCTCAAACGGCATCGACACCGCGCGCTTCACGCCGGCGAATGATAAAGCTGCCGCGCGTCGAGATCTCGGGCTGCCTGAAAGACCTACGATTCTCTACACTGGAAGACTCGATGCCGAAAAAGACATGGAGACCTGGTTGCGAGCGGGCGCGGTAGTGCTGCGCTCCCTCGATGCGCAACTCGTCGTGGGCGGTGAAGGCACGGACAAGGCGCGTCTCCGGCAACTTGTCCGCGCGCTTGGGTTAGAGGGCAGCGTAACGTTTCCCGGCTATCTGCCGCACGAACGTTTACCGCATTTGTATCAGGCGGCTGACGCGTATTGCATCACCAGCGCCGTGGAACTGCAAAGCATAACCACGCTTGAGGCACTGGCGAGTGGCCTGCCCGTCGTCGCGGCCCGCGCGCTTGCCCTGCCCGAGCTGGTCGAGGACGGGCATAACGGCTTTTTGGCGGCGCCCGGAGACGCCGCGTCGTTCGCACGAGCCCTCGTCACCCTGTTGCAATCACCCGCGCGAGCGCGAGCCATGGGAGCACTCGGGCGGCAGCGTGCCGCCGAGCACAGCCTCGGCGCCGTGGCCAAACGGCACGAGCAGTTGCTAGCGCGCGCTGCCACGGCAGCGGCCGGGCGATGCCAGGCGGCCATCAGATGAATGGGCCGAAGCCCAACCCCGTGGATCCGGCCGTCCTTACGCGCCGGATCGACACGCGAAGCGGCCCGCTCGGCACCGGACACCTGGAGCCACAGGCCGGCGTGCCGCTGGAGCCGGCCGCGGGCTTTAAGTCTGTCCTGCAAAATCATGCATTCCTGCGCTTGTGGATCGCTCAGGCAAGTTCGCAAACGGCGCAGAACGTCATCTGGTGGGCACTGTTTATTCAGATCGCGAACCTGTCCGGCGGCGCGCCCGTCAGCATCGGCGTGATCATCTTGATGGTCCAGTTGCCGACTATTCTCTTTGCCGGGCTGTCTGGGGTACTTGTCGACCGTTTCAGCAAGCACGCCATTCTGGTGACCAGCAACGCGGTCCGCGCCGTGGGCTGTCTTGGCTATCTGCTGATGCTCGACCATATCACGGCGCTGTATGTCATCACCTTCGCGGTCGCCGTGGTGAATCAGCCGTTTCAGCCGGCCGAGAGCGCGACAATTCCCCTGTTGGTGGGTGAGAAACAACTTCTGGCGGCCAACGCGCTATTCCAGATTACCTTTATGTGCTCCCAGGTGATTGGCTACACACTCGCCCCGCTGCTCGTCGCGTTGCCGTTCGTCGGGGTCAGCCGGACGCTGGTTATCGGGTCGTTGTTTCTCGCCGTGGCAACTGTTGTATTGCTGCCGTTGCCGCCAATCACGCGCGAGCGCAGGCGAGTTACCAGCGAGAGCGCGAGGCACGCTGCCATGCAGATGCTCGTGGAGCTGGTCGAGGTGGCAAAGGTCGTGGCCAAGGACGCTCCGCTGTCGGTCGCCCTGATCCAGCTTAGTTTGGCGCCCGCCGTATTGCTCGTGCTCAGCGAGCTTGGGCCGCAGTATGTTCAGCAGCTTCTCGGCACCGGCCAGGCAAACGCAATGATTCTGCTGGTCGCGCCGGCAGGCGCCGGCCTGGGACTTGGCCTGTTTCTGATTGACCGCGTCGGCCAAAAAATGCCGAAGGGCCGGGTCGCGTCGGCCGCGATGCTGGCCATGGGCCTGGCAATCGGCGCCCTGGCGGTCGTACCGAACGTCACCGGCGTGCTCCTCAGCGATCTGAATGTGAGCCGAACGGTTGGCGCGTCATTGATGACCGTGCCAATCAGTTTTGTGCTCGGCATCGCCACGGCACTGCTCAACGCCCCGGCCCAGACAATCGTGCAAGAGCGCGCGAGCAGCAAC
>JANWHV010000176.1 GCA_025450255.1 Chloroflexota bacterium
AGGGATAGTCAGGCCGCCAGGCTCGGCGGGGATAGTGAAAGTGCCCGGGATGCCAGGGACGGTAATGGTTTCACGCGGGGTGCTTGTAACAACATTGGCGGGCTGCGGAACGGGAAAGCCAAGCGTCGCGGCGTTGGCAATGGCGTTGGTAAGGAAGGTTACCGCGATGTATTCAGCGGTAATGGCGTTGTTGAGCGTCGTCTGGATGCCTTGCGTCGCCTGGGCAGGCGCCGGGCCGCCGATCTGCCACGTGGTGGAGATGTCGGCCAGTGCGTTGATACCCTTCATGCTTGCCAGGGCGAAGCCCACGCCGCCCAACATCGCTCCGCGCAATACGGTTCGACGCGAGGCGAACCCCAAGCGGGCATTTTCAGATTCAAGATTGTTGAGTCGATCCTCGGTATTCATTGCGTTGGTTGCCTCCAAGTTCCATAGTCAAGTTTCTGGCGGCGGCGCGCTCTATGAGGCGCGAGATTGGGATGTAGGCCGTGGCGCGGGGCGTTGACTCCGCTGGAACGCCCACCAGCGTTTACACGGCGCGTGTGACGATCCGTACTTTCACCTCCTGTTCGTGACAGCAACAACCCAATAAGATAACTGTCGCAGTCCAGGAGTTAACTGTCCACCATGGGCTATTCAGAAGCCTAATTTGGGCATACCGTGACAAAAACAGCGCCTCGGCATGGTCTTCGGCGGGCAGGCGTGTCACCACGCCGTACTGGAATCGCGCCGGACCACGGACAGGACACAAACTGAGCGCGTATGGGGCATACCGAGAATCCCGGCGCGGTTTGGCGAAGGAGGGCCAGCCAGACTGGCCACAGACTATCGCCCGTCCGCGGCGAGCGGCGGGCGTAGGGACCCTGGCCTAGATGGCCGGGGGACGCGCTTCCCCGCGAAGAGTCAATTCGGCGAGCAACGAATGCGTTTTGTCCAGCCGGCTTTCCTGTTCGGCCAGGCGCCGGCTTAGCAGAGCAATCGTAGCACTCATCTCTTCCACGGCGAGGAGCAGTGATTCCACGTTCGGCGCCCGCCCAGGTTGAATCCGTGTTCGGCGCGGCCGTGGCTTCGTGTTCATTTTCGTGTGCGCTGCTCCAAGCAGAGCCCGTTTGGACTGCCAATGCGCGATCTCGTGTGGCTGGAAGACTAGTTGTGGACCACGCAACCCAAGCACGTAGCGCATGGGAAGCTGACCCGCGTGAGCCGCTCTGCGCACGGTTTTGACGGACCGGCCGGCGATTCGAGCAACATCCTCCACGGTTAGATCGTTTGGCGACGTGCTAACTATCTCCATAATTAGATATAGTAATGCCAATCGTTTGGTTGGACAAGTGTGGACAGGACATTTTCACACCAAATCATATACATACGCCCGTACGTCCTGTCAAAGGTCAACTTGTTGTTGGTAGGCCGCCGCTATGATAGAGCAGTATATCGGAGCGGGCCCTGGAGGGAAACATGCAGGCATTCGCTATCGCGGACCTGTTGGCGCGCCATGGCGCGGCTGGGAAGCTCTATCTGGAATTCTTGAAAGAGCCTTCGTTGTCGGTTGGTTTATACCGCTTGCCCGCCGGAGGCGCCGATCCGCAGCAACCACACAGCGAGGATGAGGTGTATTTCGTGCTGAACGGGGCGGCTACCGTGCAGGTGAGTGGCGACGATCGGGCGGTGCGGGCTGGAGACGTGATCTTTGTAGCCGCCAACGCCGATCACCGTTTCCATACCATCACCGAGGATCTGGATTTGCTGGTGTTCTTTGCGCCGGTCGAATACAGTCGCGCTGGACTATGAACGTAAGCCGTACCCACCGATCGCGGCACGGTGGCTTAGACGGCATAGCGCCTGGCGTCGGCGTGCTTAAACTCCAGGCCCAGGCCCGGACGCATTCGATCGGGCCGGAGGCTGCCCTCCTCTGGGGTTAGCGCGCCCTCAAACAGCATATGCTCGATGCGGGCATGGTCATAGAAGTATTCAATAGGGCTGAGCAGCGGGACGGCGCAGCACGCTTGTACGTGCAGGGACGGAGCACAGTGCGCGGACAGGGCCATACATCGCGCTTCGGTGAGCGCGGCAGCGCGCATGAAGCCGGTAAGTCCGGCGCATCGCGAGGCATCCGCCTGCAACACGTCGACAGCCTGGGCCTCAAGCATCCGGCGAAAATACCACAGGTCATACCCGTATTCTCCCGCGGCAATATCCATGCCGGCCGGGCCACGGTCACGGATCAGGCACAAACCTTCTAGGTCATCGGCCGAGACCGGTTCCTCGAACCAGACGACGCCGAGCGCCTGGAACGCCTCCGCCTGCGCGAGCGCCTGCTTCCGCGTGTACGCGCCGTTGGCATCCACGTAGAGCGCGGCGACTGGCCCGATAGCGTCACGGGCGGCGCGCACGCGGTCGAGATCGTCCGCGGGATGCGTGCCGATCTTCATCTTCACGCGCTGGATTCCTTGCTCGACCCAGCCGCTGAGCTGTACCTGCAATTGGTCAATCGAATAGGTGGTAAAACCGCCGCTGCCATAGACTGGGACGGCATCGCGCACCGCGCCGAGCAAGCTCATCAGCGACACATCGAGCAAGTGCCCTTTGAGATCCCACAGCGCCGCGTCAACGGCGGCGATTGCCATTGAGGCGATGCCGGGTCTGCCAAGGTTTCGGATCGCATGGACCATGTTCTGCCAGCAGCATGGAATGTCCATGGCGTTGTGGCCGGTTACCACGGCGGCGAGCATGTCGCGAATCAAGTGGGCGGTCGCCGTGTCGGCGTAGGTATAGCCGATGCCACGCTTGCCGCCGGCGGTTGCCTCCACCAGGACAAGGGTAGTCGAGTCCCACGCGTACGTGCCGTCAGCTTCCGGAAGATCGGTAGGAATGGTATACGCCGATACCGCGATGCTCTCGATCGCGGGCGTGCTGTCGTTGCCGGACATGTCGCATATCCCTTTCCAGCGCCGCGCGGAGTGCGCGCGCGATCTCGTTTATCCTTCGGCGGCCGCAAGATTGACGCCTTGCCCGGCGTGCTCGCGACCGGTCATCAGGTTCCCTCAACCAGGTTGGGCGGCGTCTTACCCGACAACGCGGCCGCGACGCTCTCTGCCACCAGGCGGCCCATTGCCTCGCGGGCGGGAGCGGTGGAACTTCCTAGATGGGGTGTCAGCAAGACGTTATCCAATTCGGCGAGGCCGGGCGTCAGCCGTGGCTCGTGCTCATAGACATCCAGGCCGGCTCCGGCGATTACTTTCCGCCGCAGCGCGTCGACCAACGCCACCTCGTCAACCACCGGTCCACGGCACAGATTCAACAAGTACGCGGTCGGCTTCATCAGCTTCAACCGCGCGCCGGTCACCAGGTGCCGAGTTTCCGGAGTTAGCGGCACGTGCAGCGTCAGCACATCGGCTTGTCTGAAGATCTCGTCGAGGGTGACATACTCGACACCAAGCGCCTCTTCAAGCTTATGCTTGCGCAGCACGTCGAAGTAAATGACGCGCATGTCAAAGCCCTTTGCTCTCTCGGCGACAGTCGAGCCGATCTGCCCCAGGCCGATTATGCCGAGGGTGCTTCTATCCAGCTCGGGCCCTACTAGCGTGTACGCATCCCAGTGCTTGAACTTGCCGCCGCGCACGATAGCGTTGCCCTGGACGATGCCGCGAAGCGACGCGAGAGCAAGAGCAAAGGTCAGCTCGCAGACGGCGCTGTTCTCAACGCCAGGCGTATGCGTTACCCAGATCTTGCGCGCTATCGCCGCGTCAAGATCGACGTTATCGTAGCCAACGGCGTAATTCGCGATAATCTTGAGCTGCGGGCCGGCAGCGTCGCATACGTCGCCGGTCATCTTGTCGTCGGCAATGCTTACGATGGCATGCGCTCCGCGAACGAACGCCCGCAGTTTCTCGGGCGTCAATGGGTTCGTGCCGTCGTGCATTTCTACCTCGTAGCGCGACCGCAACGAGGACATCAGCGGCTCCGGTACACTCCTGGTTACCACAACGCGTTGTCGAACCATGCCCCTTGCTCCTTCGTCTCCGCTGCCCGCGGGTCGGGCCAATTGTACGCGCCGGCGTAAAGCCACGGCTCGCACCGCATCGCCCGATCTTCACGGGCGTGGCCCGCGGCGTTTCCCTATATTTCCTACGCGCTCTGCGTTACCTCGAAAACCCAGAAACCCTTGCGCTCCAGTTGGAGCACGATGCCACTGCTGAGCGCCGCGGCCTGTACGACGCCACTGTCGTTCCAATGACCCAGCAGGCTATCGTAGGCACGCAAGCGGTAGGCGCCGCTGACGGCGGCGGTCACGCGCAGGGCCGTTACGATCGTGCGGTCGCCGGTGTTGCCGGCAAACAAGATCATGTCTTCTCCCTGCCGCAGTCCCATCGCCACCACATCCTCGCCGGTGGCGTGTACGCTTGGGGAAATGTCCTCCTCGTATGCCACGTAGGAGACCGACTCTTGAAAGTGAAAATTCGAATACATCCGCATTTCGGGCGCGCGCACGGCCAGCCACGTGAGTGACTGATCGCGGTATGGCACGTTCCGCACGCCCATCCATTTCCAATCTGGCGCGAGATGGGGGAAGACGCGTGGCGTACCCGTCGAGAGATCCAGCCCGGCCGCGCCCTCGATCGTCGCCCAGAGGTAACGTGGCGGGAACCAGGGCGAGAGCATCATACCCTCATTGGCGAGGGTCTCGCCGTGCAGCCATTCGGAAAACTGGCCCGGCACCGTGTTGTTCTGGCGCGGGTTACGCGAGTAATTCTGGAAGCTAGTGCTCAATGCGTGGGCCATGAAATCCGGGCTGAAGCGCGCGGCGGCAAAAGCGTACCAGAACGTGACGGCAAGCCACACCCCACCCATCAGGCCGTAAGCAGGCTCTCGGCCAGGACTATAGTTTGGCGCATCACGCGGTGTCGTGCGCATGCCGGCCTCGGTCCAGAAGCTCTGGCTGCTCAGGCGCCTGACGATGCGGGCCGCCGTTTCGTCCGTTGCCACGCCAAAGATTACGGGGAACACCAGATCCGAGGTGAT
>JANWHV010000177.1 GCA_025450255.1 Chloroflexota bacterium
CCAAGAACCGGCGAGGCCGCCCCCCGCCCGGCCCCCAGCGGGTTCCCATCCCTGGCGTCGTCCGTTGTTCCCCAGGAGGACGTAATCACTGAACACTTACGCGGACATTTTCACTGAACATCAACAGAGGTGCGAGGGATCGGCAAGAGCTTCCGCAGCCAGGTACACCGAGCATCTGGCGACTTCACTACACCTGAAGCCAACAGTCGCAGCACATGGCAGGTACTCCGTTGAAAGCCGCACCGCGATATACGCATGTGCGCAGTACTACTGCCAACCCAGCTCACCGTTCTTGCGCTCTACCTCTCGGGCTAGCTTCTGGATTTGCCTGTATTCGACGGGGCTGCCCGCCTCAGTGTATCCCCTGAGTGCCTTCTCAATGTCGTCCCGGATCCGTGCAATCTCCTCACGAGTCGTCGAGCCGGACTCCAACAGCCTTTGCCACCGTAGCGTTGCGAGCCGGAGATGGATCTCAGCATGGAGCGTGTGTGGCCCTGCCCTGCCGAGGATTCGAACCGCGCCATCCAGGGCGCCGATTGCCTCCCCTAATAGTCTCGCCTTCATAGTTGTATCCGCGACCCGGGCATGATCGCCCATCGCGGACGCCATATCGCGGAGTGCTTCGGCTTGCTGAACGAGCAGTGAGTTACCAGAGAAGCCACGCGCAGATGATTGGAAGGCACTGGCGGCCTCAGTCAGCAAGTCTGCCTGGCTGGGCGGATCGAGGAGCCTGGCGAGTTTCACATAGCAGTGCCCAAGATTGCTCTGAATCGTCGCAACTTCAGTCGCTGACCAAACCAGCCGAGCCGTGGCGATGCCGACCGCGTGCGCGTAGGCTCCGATTGCCTGCCGCAGTAATTCGTCCTTCCTTGGCCGTCGGGCAGCCTCCGCCCTCAGTTCGCATGCGTCCCCAAGGCTGCGTTCCACGCGTGCAAGTCTGATAGGGTTCGCATCCTCGGTATATGCGGTGAGGGCCTTCCTATTTGCTTCGATGGCATCGTCTAACAGGGATCGTCGGATGCGCGGGTCTCCCGAAATTTGCCCATGCGTAAACAGGACCAAGCCGAGGTTATATTGGACGGCCGCCCACTCTTCAGGCAACGTCTCTCTCCTGATAATCTTGAGAGCATCGCGGCAGCGCGCGGTGGCATCCTCCAGCATCTTGTTGCGCCTCGCTGGCCCGCGCGTAGTGCGCGCCTCTTGCCTGATTACAGAGGCGAGCGCGCCACATGCCTGACCCCAGATCGTGGGATCCGATTCTCGCGAGATAACTTTGAGGGACTCGCGCAGGGCATGTTCGGCCTCGTCCAGCAGGGCATCGCGCTGAGGATCTGGGACATCGTCGAGGCGATCTGCCAGCACGGAGCCAAGACCGAACTGAGCGAGCGCCCAATCCCCCTTAGCATCTTCCTTTGTCAGGGTGCCAAGTGCCGATCGGTAACATCGCTCCGCGTGAGCTTCGGTATCTTTGCGGCGGAACGCATCTCCAAGACGCACCAGTGCCCTCGCGTCGAGCTCCCGCTCTAGGCTTTCTTGGAGGCGCGGCCAATCGGCCGACGCTGGAGAATCAGCGCTACCATAGTCTGGCACAGCTAGGTCAAGGTAGACGTCCGCCACAGGAATTAGAGTTAGCAGCCCCCCAGCATTGCCCAACTTGAGGTTGAGGAATCCGGCTCGATCGAGCGCACTTAAGGCTTGCGTCCAATCTGAGTCGGTACCGGCCGGATCGAACAAAGCCTGAGCTGTGGCGAATACGCGTGGCGCTGGGTACTCGCGTATCCCCGCCGATCGGAGCAGTTTGATCGCGCGGAGAACCATCTTGGCGTGAGTTGGCAGTCGTGGATAGACCTCGTCGCGCATGCGAGCCACAGCGAGGACGATGGAGCCCGGTGTCCCATCAAATCGGTCATCGAGATAGGCGCTCTCGCCCGCGCGAGTTAGCTCACTGACGAGCGTTCGCGCCTCGGCTTGGGTTAGATCGGCCAGCCGGATGGGCGCAAGATGCTCGATGAGGCTTGAGAACGTCTTCCGGGCTTCCTTCTCGTCTGCGCCATCAGGGCACGTTGCAATGATGAGGAATGGTACCTGCCTATCAGCAAGGTCAAGAGGGATGCTATTTATGATTGCTTCGTATTGGGTGCCAGCATACTGGGGTAGGTTCTCCAGCCATAGTGCGACCTTCGAGCCTTGACGACGCAGCGCATCGAACAAGTCGCCGTATTGGCGAGGCTCTGTCGGCCATTCTACCAAAGTCCACTTGCCCAGTTCGCGCTCGCTCTTGAGCGCTTGCCAGGCGAGACGGGAGGTGCCAAGCATCTTGCGGCCATATACACAGATGCCGTAAACGCCATTAGTTGATCGCAGGTCAGTGCGTGATGCGACGCTGTGAAGGACTTTGCGGGCGGTCTCGTCCGCGCTGGAGTGGGTGTCCTTCGTGAGGCGCGGTATGTAGATGTGCTTGTAGAAGGGAATGAGTCGGGATGGCGGCGTGGCAGTGGACACCAGTGCAACCCCGTACGTCTCAACCAGGCTGTTTGGGATGGACTGAACGGTTGCGTGGCTCGCTCGATGTCCGACGAATGCACACAATATGAAAACGAGTGCAACGGCCAGGCCAAGTGCGCTGTCACTCGGGTGAGAAATGAGAAGGCGAATGGCTACCCATCCCCTTGGGTCGGCCAGGCCAGGTGTGCCAATTGTTAGCAGCGAGATGAGGACATTGACTAGGAGTCCACCTACGAGTACCGTACTTATGATCACAGCCAAGAGATGCCACATGGCATCAAGCAGAATCCTAACGGGGTTGAAGATAAACCGATTGGCCAACGAACCCGAGCGCACGCCCTTACTTGAACCGTCCACCGAGTGTGGCATGCGGTGGTTCCTTCCCCTTGAAGGCCATAATGTCCGCCGAGCTATCAAGCACATTAGGATTGCTCGTGCGTCGAGTATAAGTACTGGCCAATTGGAAGTCAACACGTCGCGCAGGCGGGCGGCACGGTACGTGTCGTGGCAAGCCGGGGCCGGTGTGCACGCCACGGGGCCACACCAACCAGGTACGCGTAGTGGCTTTCTCCCCGGCTGGCGCCCTTTGGGCCAGCGGCAGCGGGGACAGACGGTGCGATTGTGGGACGTCGCCACCGGCAACCATCGCGCACACTTCGCGGCCACGCCAACCAGGTCCGGTCGGTGGCATTCAGCCCAGACGACAACTTCGTGGCCTGCGGCAATGACTATAACACCCTGAGTTTTTGGAATGTCCAAACAGACGACGCCTTCATTGCGCTGAGGCCTGAGCGGCCATATGTATGGGTGAATAGCACCGGTGTGCTGGGGCTGACGGAGGGTCAAATAGCCGCGCTCAAGCTGTTGGGGGCGATCGAAGATGTGGCGGCCCAAATGACCAGACTGCCTGAGGCGAGATGGCACCAGCGCGGCGCCCGCGAGCGCTGTGGTACAACCAGCGCAACGCGTCGGGCGGCGGTCGCCCGGCGGGCGGCACGGCGCCGCCCGGAGGGAGACGGAGGGAGACCATGGCGGGACCCGATGACCTATTTCCGCTGCCGCAAGGGCTGCCAATCCCGGTGGACGACGGCGCCTGCGACCACCTGCCTGGCATGGCGCTGCCGCCGCTGCCCCTGCTGGCGACCGACGGCCGCATGGTCGATCTCGCCGCCCTGCACGGCCGCACCGTCGTCTACTGTTACCCGCGCACCGGCCGGCCCGGCGAGGAGGTCCCACCGAGCTGGGACGCGATCCCCGGCGCGCGCGGCTGCACCCCCCAGTCGTGCGCGTTCCGCGACCACCACTCGGAGCTGCGCGGCCTGGGCGCCGAGGTCTTCGGACTGAGCGCGCAGGACACCGAGTATCAGCGGGAAGTGGTCGAGCGGCTGCGCTTGCCCTTCGCATTGCTCAGCGACGCCGGCCTCGCCTTCGCCCGCGCGCTGCGCCTGCCCACGTTCACGTGGTCGGGGACGGACCTCATCAAGCGGCTGACGCTCGTTGCGCGGGACGGGCGCATCGAGCACGTCTTCTATCCGGTCTTCCCGCCCGACGCCAACGCTGGCGCGGTGGCGCGCTGGCTGGAGGCGCACCCGGAGGTGATATGACCAATCCCGCCTGGAGCGTGTCCGGATCGTACTTCGAGGCGTGCAACTGCGACCCCATCTGCCCCTGTCGCTCGGTCGGCGGCCGGCCTGGGGGCAAGTCGACGCATGGGGAGTGTCTGGGCACGCTCTCGTGGCTGATCACCCAGGGGCACGCCGGGGAGATCGACCTGGCGGGGCTTGCCGTGGTCATGAACATCCGGTACACCGACGCGACCCAGCACGATTCTCCCTGGGACGTCGTGCTCTATGTGGACGAGCGCGCCAGCCCAGAGCAGCACCAGGCGCTGGCCGACATCTTTCTCGGCCGAGTCGGCGGCACGCCACTCCGCAACTTCGCGGCCGCCATCGGCGAGGTCCATGCCGTGCGCCCCGCGCGCATCGAGCTCGACCACACCCCCGGCAGGCAGCGCATTGGCGTGAAACGCGGCGCGAAGCACTATGTCCGGGTCCGGGCCGCGCGCCCGTTCGCGGATGACCACTCCGCGGATGACCACTCCGCGGATGGCCCTTCCGCCGGCGACACGCCGGTGATGTGCGGCATCCCTGGCTTCGACCACCCCGGCACCGAATACCACACGGCTGTGCTTCAGTCGGAGGAAGTGCCACCGCTCGCTTGGGACCTCGTAGACGTCTGCGGCTTCGCGACCGACTTCGCCTACAGCGCCTAGGCGCCATGCCGCGCGCCTGGTGCGTGCGCCTATCGTTGCGCATAGAGGGATAATCTGGCATACTGGCCTCGCCGCCCCACGCGGCCCTGGCACGTAATGGGATTGACACCTCGCCCATGCGCTGTCGTGCGGTGGGGCGGCACACGGGGCGTCATAGGCGGCGGCCTGGCGGGCAGACGGAGGTCATGCCGGAATGGCGAAGGTCTTCATCTCTTACCGGCGTGCGGATAGCGCGACGATCAGTGGGCGCATCTACGACCGGTTGGCGGCGAGGTTTGGCCGCACGGAGATCTTCAAGGATGTGGACGACATTCCGCCCGGCGTGAACTTCGTCGACTACATCCAGACCTCGCTGCGGCAGTGCGCGGTGATGCTGGCGCTCATCGGACCGCATTGGCTCGGGGCCACAGCGGCGGACGGCAGGCGGCGACTCGACGGCGCCGACGACCTGGTGCGGCGGGAGATTGAGGCAGCGCTGGACCTCGGGCTGGTCGTCATACCCGTGCTGGTCGAGGACGCGCGCATGCCGCGCGCGGCGGACCTGCCAGAGTCCTTACGGCCGTTGGCGCTTATCAACGCCGTGTCCGTGCACAACGATCCCTACTTCGACCACGACATACAGCGCCTGATCGGTGCGGTGGATCGCGCCCTCAGCTCGGAACCTCCGCCCAAGACCGCGCCAGTGCGCAACGATTCCGACTTCACGCGCGACATGGAGCGCCCACTGTTCGGTGTGGACCGAGACCTCGGGCGGGAACCTCCGACTCTTGGCGGGATGGTTCCCGCCGCGCCGCCCTCGCCGTGGATGCGCCCTCCCGTGGAGCATGCGCACACGCCTATGCCGGACCATGCTTTTCCGCCGGCGCCGCCGTTCAGTGGCCGGTCAACCCTGGCCGCGCCTCGCGCTCCAGTGCCGCTGGTGCGCTCCCGCCAAGCGCCCCGCCGTGCACGCACGGCCGGTGTCGCGATGCTGCTCGCCGTGCTCGTGGCGGGCGGCGTGCTGCTGGTGAGAAACCTGCCACATGGAACGAGCGGCGGGCATACCTCCGGCGCCAGCGTCACCGGCAAGGACTGCAAACACATCGGCTACCTGCTGCCCGACAGCACAGACGTCCGGTGGGAAGCGGAGGACCACCCCGACGTGGTCGCGGCCCTGCACAAGTACTTGCCCGGCGCTACTGTCGACGTCGCGAACGCCGCGGGCAGCTCCGCCACCCAGCAGACACAAGCCGACAGCGAGCTGGCGCGCGGCGCCTGCATCCTGATCATCGCCGCCGTGGATAGTTTTAAGGCGGGGACGATCGTCGCCGACGCCAAAGCCAAGAATGTCCCCGTCATTGCCTATGACCGCATGATCGATAGCGACTCACTGAGCTATTACGTCTCGTTCGATGACTTCGCCACGGGAGTAGCGCAGGCCCAGTACATCAAGGACCACTACCAGCGGTACGTCGCCGCGAACGGCACCAAGAACCTCATCATGATTGACGGGTCTGACGTCGACTCCGCCGCTCTCCTCTTCAGCGGCGGCGCGCACTCCGTACTCGATCCACTTGTGGCCGCCGGCTCTCTGAGGAAGGTTTACGAGCAGCGCACACCCGGCTGGGACCCCTCCATGGCGCGGAGTGAGATGGAGGCGGCTCTGACGGCCAACAACAACCAGGTCGCCGTCGCGTATGTCATGAACGACGGCATGGCCGACGCCGTGATCACCGCCCTCAAGGCGAGAAACCTGGCTGGCAAGGTGCTGGTCACGGGGCAAGATGCGGAAGTCGTCGGTATCCGCAACATCCTGCTCGGTTATCAGTCCATGACGGTCTATAAGCCCATCTCCAAACTGGCCGACTCGGTGGGGAAACTCGTCGCCGCGGTCAGCAAGGGTGCGAGTACCGCCGCGCTCGCCAACCAGAGGGTCAAGAACCCCAACGGCACCGCCTCGATCCCGGCGGTGCTCAACGACGGCGTCACGGTGGACATCACGAACATCAAGACGACTGTCGTCGCCGACGGCGTTGTCCATACCTCGGACATCTGCAACGGCTTGCCGTCGGGGACCGGCGGGATCTGTCCATAATCACTGACATACGTGGCGAGCGCGACCTTGAACCTCGACCCCAATCACCCGACCGCCGGCGCCAGCATGGGTCATGTGCAGCACGTCCCGATAGAACGCCGTGGCGCGCCCGAGATCGCTCACCACCAGCAGCTGCGTCACCCGCACATACGGTGTGGGGAACTCCCCTGCCATGGTTTCCTTCCGTTGGACCTCACCCCTATGCCGTGACAATGACCGTGGCGACCATACCGGGGTGGTAGGCACACACGTACCTGAAGGTGCCTGGGGAGGTGAATGTATATCTGAAGGATTGCCCCATCTTGAGCATCCCGCTGTCCGCGATCCCGGTCGCGAAGGTCACCGTGTGGGGCGCGTGGTCCTCATTTGTCCACGTGACGGTGGTCCCCACTGGCACCTGAATCACCGGCGGACCAAAGGCGAAGCTCTTGATGATCACGTGGGTC
>JANWHV010000178.1 GCA_025450255.1 Chloroflexota bacterium
AGCGGAGACAGGTTCTGGACGACCTGTTGGCGCTCGACGTAGACCTATTCTGAAAACGCCGCATCGCCAGGATCGCGGCGCGGAGTCATGCCTAACATCTTGCTCGCTCACTCCATCGTGGGGCTTCGCATCCTAACGTCTCTGCGCAGCTCAACGTCCTAACGTCTCTGCGCCGTGGTTCAGCTTTCGCGCGTCACTCGGCGACCGGGGCGAGCGACTCCGCTAGCGCCCGCAGCGACGGCAAGGCCACCATCAACATTGCTCGTTGCTCAGCGGGCAATTGCTGAATCGCCGTGCCAATTTCCACCGACTGCTGGACGGCGGCGTTTGCCAGTGCTTGCCTTCCGTAGTCCGAAATGCTGATCAGCACCGTGCGCCAATCGACGTCATCGTGACGCCGGTCGACAAGGTTCTTTCGCAGCAGAATCTTGATCGTCGATGTCATGGTTGGCGCCGTAACGCCGACGCCTGACGCGAGATCGAGCATGGCGCTGGGACCGTGATGAACCAGGTAGTGGAGGACCGCGCGCTGACTGCGGGTCACGCTCACATCGCCGGCAACGGACTCCCGGTTTACCACCCGCGCAATCTTAACCGCCGCGTCCGCAAGCGCATTTGCAAGGATCGTAAATTCACTACTGATCTCAGCCACCGTCCTCACCTCAAATCTCAAGCCGCATCTAGCCAAATAATACGCTAGGCAAAGTATACGTTAGAAATGTCCCTTGTGCATAGCTTCAGCGTGCTATAACTTAGAATGCTTATATTTTACTATGCCCTTGACTTAATACGTTTATCTCATCAAATGCTATACCGTGACTTCGGGCTTGTCCCGAAGGCCTCCTGGGCACCTGGTAGGCAATGAGGCGCACGACCAAGGACAATGGATCGTGGCTGGGCCATCGCCTTTGCGCTTGCCGGCCATTGTTGTCTGGAGGTTCCATTACATGGGCATCGATCAAACTTCTGGTGGCGAACGACCTCAAGGCATACGTTTGGCGCCCTCGATAATGACGGCCGACCTTGGCCGATTGGACGACGAGATCAAGCGCGTCGAGGCAGCCGGCGCTGACTGGATCCATCTCGACGTTCTGGATGGCAGATGCGTGCCGAAGATTTCGATCGGCCCGGTCGTCGTGGCCGCCGTACGGCGGGCGACCTCACTGCCGCTCGATGTCCATTTGATGATTGTCGAGCCCGACCGCTATGTACCGGCGTTCGTCGATGCCGGCGCCACGGGCATCACCGTTCACGCGGAGGCGTGCGTCCATTTGCACCGGCAGCTCCGCCAGATTCGCGAGCTGGGCGCGCGCGCCGCCGTCGCGCTGAATCCCGCCACGCCACTCGTCGCGGTCGAGGAGGTAGTCCAAGAGATCGACATGCTGCTCATCATGAGCGTGAACCCTGGGTTCGGCGGTCAGTCGTTTATTTCACATTCGATTGACAAGGTTCGCCGCGCTCGGAAAATGCTGGACGACGCGCGGTCACCGGCGGACCTGCAAGTCGACGGGGGCATTGGCGCCGAAAACATCGCCATGGTTGCGCGGGCGGGCGCCGACGTGTTCGTTACTGGCTCTTCGGTCTTTAACCAGGCAAAAACGGTGCGGGAATCCATCGGCTTGCTGCGCGAGGCCCTGGCCGCGGCCGGCTACGTAACCGTGGGGTCAGACTCGCCTGGCCGCGCCTCAACTCGAGAGATTGAGCCTTGACAAAACCGCGGCTCGCGCTCGTGCCTCCGTGGCGTCGTCGAGTGGCTTCAGAGGCCCCGCGATACCTTTTCGCGCCAGGGCGAGACCGATCAACTCGTCCGCGAGATCGGGGTTCTTTGGTAGCAGCGAGCCGTGAAGATACGTTCCAAAAGCGTTCCCTTCAAGGGCTCCCTCGAAACCATCCACGCCATTATTTCCTGATCCGGTAACGACCTTGGCGAGCGGCCGCGATCCGGTTAACGTGGTGCGCCCGCCGTGGTTCTCGAATCCGACCAACCAGTTGCCGGCCCGCCGCGCCGCCACGTTCCCAACAAAGCGCGGCACCCCAGCTCCGGCGTGTTCGGTGTATGCCTTGAAGTGTCCGACCCCCGGTAACGGATCGCCCGCCGCCGGCTTATAGTACTCGGCCAGAAGCTGATAGCCGCCGCATACCGCCAGGCAGACAAGGCCGCCCTCCAGTGCGGCACGAAGCCCCGGCGCTTTGGTGAGCACGATGTCCCTGGCCGCGATGGTCTGCTGGCGATCCTCGCCGCCGCCGATAAATGCCATGTCATATGACTCGAAACGAGGCGACTCGGAAACGTCTATTTCATCGACCTGCAAGTCGATGTCGCGCCACGCGCAGCGCCTTTGCAAGCACAGTACATTACCCGCGTCGCTGTATAAGTTCAACAAACGCGGATAGAGATAGGCGAGTCGAACCTGATGCCGCGCGCTCATGCTTGTCTCCGCCAATACTGTTGCGTATGGCCGCTCCGGGCCAGGACATCGCGCGCCGCCAACATCGCCGTGTAGGTAGCCAGTACCGTGACCGACGCGCCTGCCACGGCATTGTGTAGCGATTGTCGCATTGCCGCGCCGACGTCGCGAGGCAGAACTGCCGGCGCCGCGTCCTGGCCGGCATACTTTAGCCGTAACGCCATATCCTCCGCGCGAGTGCCGCCGCACAGCACCGGCCCCTGCCACGGCAGCAGCAACTCCAGCTGCGCGTCCCAGATCCAACTGACGTCCTCGCCGTCCGCCGCGTTGTCGCTGAGCAGAAGAACAAGCGAGTGCGACCTATCGCCCGCCGCCGCGACGCGAAATACCTCGTCCGCGCCAGTCGGGTTCTTGATCAGGAAAAGTCGGACATTATGCCCATCGGCCAGGATCGTCTCGGCGCGGCCAAACGCGCCTCTGGCTTCGCCGGCGGCTGTAGTCGCTAGCGGAAGCGCGGTCCCGGCGCACACGGCAGTGGTGATAGCGGCCGCGGCATTGTAGGCGTTGTACCGGCCTGGGAGCGACAGCGCGCAAGTCGCCTCCGCCCCATCATAGGCCATTCGTAGATCGCTGGATTCGACGCCGTGCTGCGTTACCGCGACGCTCATGTGGGGGTGCGGCCTGGAAAATCCGCACGCCGTACAGCAATAATGGCCAAGGTGCGCATACGAGATCTGATCAAAATCTAGGGTGGCTGAACATCGAGGACAAAAAAGCGAGTCGGCTGAAAGCGCCGGAACGGTCTGAGCGGCGCCATCGCCAATCCATGTGTCAATGCCGTAGAACACGACACGGCCTGTCGCGGCTTCCGCCAGCGAAGCGATCAAGGGATCGTCCGCGTTTAGTACGACGATTGTCGACTCGGGCAATCGCGCGAGCGCCTCACGCCAGCGGTCGGCGGTCGTCGCCAGTTCGCCGTAGCGATCGAGCTGATCGCGAAAGAGATTGATCAGCGTCACCACGCGAGGGCTTACTTCCTTCAGCACGCGCGGCAGAGCCGCCTCATCGACCTCGAACAAGCCGGTGAGACGCACCGCGTGACGAACGCGCCCGGTTAAGGCGCTCTCTCGCACCAGGGTGCTGGCGATGCCTCTTATCATGTTAGATCCGGCGCGATTATGTAAAACGTGTCTGCCGGCTGCGCGTAGTGCCGATGCCGCGAGCATCGTGGTCGTCGTTTTTCCGTTGGTGCCGGCGACGACGATCGTGCCGTCTCCCAGTTGGCTTGCGAGAAAACGCGCGCTCCGCGGCTCAATGCGCAGGCTGACCAGTCCTGGTAGGCTCGTACCCCCGTGGCCGAGCAGACTGCTGGCGGCGGCGGCGGCGTGTGCCGCGGCTACCGCCAGGGTCAGGCGCGGTCGAACAGGGAAGCCGGCCGAGGGAGCCGCTGAGGACTTTTGCGACGTCGCGGGCACGTATACCACCTAATCATGCCATGTGCGCGTTCGGTAGGTTTGCGCACTTCGGCGAAGTATATCAGTTCGTTGTCCGTACCAGGCGTCTATGCTAGACTACCCCATGCCAAATGTACGATAACGACACCGCGCGTGGGCGAGCAGTCCCGCCAAAAATGAGGACCCGTAAATGCCCTGGTTTACCAAGATTTTGGGCGATCCAAATGAGAAAGAACTCAAGCGGATCCAGCCACTCGTAGATGATATCAACGCCCTCGAACCCGACTTCAAGGCACTGTCCGATCAGGGCCTGGCTGACAAAACGGAAGAACTCCGCAACCGCTATTTGGAAGGCGAGGAACTCGACGATCTCCTTCCCGAAGCGTTCGCCAATGTGCGCGAGGCTTCGCTCCGCACGCTTGGTCAGCGACATTACGATGTGCAGCTCATGGGCGGTATCGTCCTGCACAACGGCAAAATCGCCGAGATGAAGACCGGCGAGGGCAAGACATTGGTCGCGACGCTGCCAGCGTACCTCAACGCGCTCACCGGCGAAGGGGTACATCTCGTCACCGTAAATGATTATCTCGCCCGGCGCGACGCCGGCTGGAACGGCCGCATCTTTAACCTGCTCGGCCTCACCACCGGCTGCATCATTTCGAGTGGCGGCGTTGGTGACAATTCATTCGTGTTCGACCAAGCGTTTCATGATGAGCGCTCGCCCGACGAACGCTTGCGTCATCTCCGACCCGTGTCGCGCGCCGAGGCATATAAGGCTGACATTACCTACGGCACGAACAACGAATACGGTTTCGATTATCTTCGAGACAACCTCGCGCAATCCCGCGAGCAGTGCGTTCAACGATCGTTGGCCTACGCGATCATCGATGAGGTGGACAACATTCTCATCGATGAGGCGCGGACGCCGCTGATCATCAGCGGTCAGGCCGAGGAATCCCCGGAAACGTACTACCAGTTCGCCAAGCTCGTGCCAAAACTGAGCGAAGGCGAAGACTACACTGTCGATCACAAGATGCGCGCCGTGAGCCTTACCGAGATCGGCATCGCGCACATGGAAAAACTGCTTGGCGTGGAGAACATTTACGACGAGCACAACTACGAATACGCGCACTATCTCGAACAGGCGCTGAAGGCTCACGCGATCTTCCACCGCGATAAGGACTATCTTGTCCGCGACGGCAAAGTGATCATCGTCGATGAGTTCACGGGCCGCGCACTCGAAGGCCGCCGCTTCAGCGAGGGGCTGCACCAGGCGCTCGAGGCGAAAGAGAACGTCCGCATCGAGCGCGAGAATATCACGCAGGCGACGATTACGTTTCAGAACTATTTCAGGCTCTACACGAAGCTTGCCGGCATGACTGGCACCGCCGTCACCGAGCAGGAAGAGTTCCTAAAGATTTATCGCCTGGACGTAGTCGCTATTCCAACGAACCAGCCGATGGTGCGCAAAGACATGAACGACATCGTGTTCAAGACCGAAAAGGCAAAGTTTGAGGCCGTCGTGGCCGCAATCAAGGAGCGTCAGGAAGCCGGTCAACCCATTCTGGTTGGCACCGTGTCAATCGAAAAATCGGAGCTCCTCTCCAACATGCTCCTCCGCGCGGGCGTGCCGCATAGCGTCTTGAACGCCAAACAGCACGAGAAAGAAGCGCTGATCATTGAGAAGGCCGGCCAGCAAGGCGTCGTCACGATCGCCACCAACATGGCGGGTCGCGGCACCGACATCAAGCTTGGCGAGGGCGTCGTCGAAGCGGGCGGCTTGCACATTATCGGCACCGAGCGACACGAGTCTCGACGCATAGACAATCAGCTTCGCGGCCGATCGGGCCGTCAGGGCGACCCCGGATCGTCGCGGTTTTATGTCTCTCTGGAAGATGAGCGTATGCGCCGCGTCGGATCCGATCGAGTAAAGGGCATCCTCGACAAGCTTGGCCTGCCGGACGACGAGCCAATCGAAAACTCCATGGTGAGCAGGAGCATCGAGAGCGCCCAGACCAAGATCGAAGGCTGGAACTTCGACTCGCGCAAATACCTCGTGCAGTATGACGACGTGATCGCCGGCCAGCGATCGGTGATTTACGCCGACCGTCAGCGTATCCTCGCCGGCGAGGATGTCAACGACATCATCGCGCAAATGATCCACGAAGAGCTGGACGCGATCTCCGAACAGTATCTGGCCGATGACTACGCGGACAACTGGGATGTGGAAGGGCTAATCAAGGCAGTCGGCGCCGTGTTTCCGTTGTCCGCTGAGTTTACCGAGGAATACGCGCGTGCCCAGCGCAAGGCTGACATCATCCAGGAGCTAAAGGACGAGGCCGACCTCGCATACGAGCGTCGTGAAGAACAATTCGGTCCTGAGCTTATCCGCCAGGCCGAACGCTTCTTCTTGCTTTCGATCATCGACCGGCGTTGGATTCAACACATCGATGCCCTGGACGAGTTGCGCGAAGGCGTACAGTTGCAGTCCGCCGGCCAGCGTGATCCATTGGTGGTGTTCCGCACGACGGCGTCGACCATGTTCGCGGAGTTACAGGCCACGATTCGCCACGAAGTCGTGCATGTCATCTACCAATTTGATATCCAGGTCGAGGCTCCCATGCCGGCGCCCGGCCTTACCCTTACCGCGGTGCCGGGTGGCGCCGTGGCGACACACTCTTCGCCCATTCAGAACGCCACGGCGGTCGCCGATCCTCCCAGATCGGCGCCGCAGGTCGTGCGCGCCGGACCCTCGACTCGAACCATGATGGGTCCGGCGAAGGCGCCGGTAGCGGTCAACAAGCTGGGCCGTAATGACCCGTGCTGGTGTGGAAGCGGCAAAAAATTCAAGCAATGCCACGGTCGAGGATAGATCGCGGCCTATGGAAGAAGCACGCGCAAAGCTGGCAGCCCTTCGAGATCGGCTCGAAGGACTGATGGTGCGTCTTTGACGCGCCCGGAAAACGCGCCAGCATCGACGAGTTAGAGCATCAAGCATCCTCAAGCACGCTCTGGGATGATCCGCAGCGTGGCGCGGCGCTGATGCAGCGTCTTACCGTGCTCAAGGACAAGCTTGGCCGGTGGGACGCAATGGCGCGGCAGCTAACCGAGCTGGCCGAGCTTCTGGAGCTTAGCTCGGAAGACAGCGGATTCCTTGAGGAAGTCATGGCGCAGGTAGAAGAAGTTGAGCGCCAACTTGATGCAGGCGAGTTCGAGCTCATGCTTGACCGACCTTACGCCGACCACAACGCGGTGGTGACCATCACCGCCGGCGCGGGCGGCATCGACGCGCAGGACTGGACTGAAATGCTCACTCGGATGTATATCCGGTGGGCCGAACGACGAGGCTTCAAGGCGGATCTCATCGAAAGCACGGAGGGGGAAGAGGCGGGCTTCAAGAATGCCACGATCGAGATCGATGGCCTGAATGCCTATGGGTATCTCCTATCCGAACGCGGCAGCCATCGACTAGTGCGGCTGTCACCTTTCGATTCGGCCCACCGGCGCCAGACGAGTTTCGCGGCCGTCGAGGTCCTGCCCGCTATCGACGAAGGGGCGCCCGAGGTTATCGTCGACTCGAAGGACATCCGGGAAGATCATTACCGATCGACGGGCGCGGGCGGACAGAACGTCAATAAGGTGTCTTCCGCCGTCAGACTTACTCATCTGCCTACCGGCATCGTCGTCACGTGCCAGAACGAACGATCGCAGTTGCAGAACAGGCAGGTCGCGATGCACATTTTGCAGGCAAAGCTACTTGATCTTGAGCTGCGTCGCCGTGAGGAGGAGCAGGCAAAGCTGCGGGGCGAGCCAATCGCCGCGAACTTCGGCAACCGCGACCGATCGTACGTGCTCCACCCGTATACGGCTGTGAAAGATGAGCGCAGCGGCCATGAGACGACCGATGCCGCGGCTGTTCTGGATGGCGACCTTGATCCATTTATGGAAGCGTTTCTTCGCGCCCAGTTGTCCGGGTGACGACTGTCCGCAGGCCAGGCGACATGCCGCGAGCGAATCGACGCGCGGAGAGGGATTCCAGATGAACGCCGGCACGCACAGAGGTTATGTGAATATAATCGCCGCTGTGATGATTATGGCGGTAATGGCCACCAGCTTTCTTGCCGGCGTGAGCATCGGCCACCAGGACAGCCATCAGTACGCCATCGACGGCAGCCCGGTCCCCGATTCGCTGCACCAACCGTTGAATGATTTAATGCTTGCCTATCAGCATCTCAACAATGAGAGCTTTTGGCGGCCGTTCGACCAAAAGGCGCTAATGTACGGCGCGGTGAGCGGCCTGCTCTCGAACTGCTGCCTCCCGCAGGATACGCACACCACGTTTTCCGAGCCTGTCACCAGCAAATACCAGTCGCAGGTGCTGAACGAACAAGTGTACGGCATCGGCGCTCAGGTGGAAATGACCACTGCCGGCCTGGTGATCACCGCCCCGTATTTTAACTCGCCGGCCATGAAAGCCGGGTTGCAAATGGGCGACGTTATCACCGCTGTCGATGGCCATGCCGTGAAAGGCATGGACGGCAATAAGGCTGTCGACATGATCCATGGAGACGCGGGCACCGTCGTACGCCTGACTATCATGCGGCCTGGAACGCCGAAACCGTTTGACGTCAGCGTCACTCGCGGCTCTATTCCGTCAGTAATAGTGTCGAACAATGGTCCGGTGGGCTATATCCAGTTCAGCGATTTCGCCGTGAACACCGGCGCCGAAGTACACGGCGCCCTGCAGCGGCTCATCGGCGAGCACGTCAAGTATCTGGTGCTCGACCTGCGAGACAACGGCGGCGGATATGTCTTCGCCGCGCAGGCCATCGCCGGCGAGTTCCTGCCAAAGGGATCCTTGATTTTCTGGTCTCGCTCGAACCTCGGCGGCGGAAAATATAGTGACGCGCCCACCAAAGTGAATACCGCCGGCATCGCCCAACACATTCCGGTAGTGGTGCTGGTCAATGGTGGAACCGCCAGCGCCGCCGAAATTCTCACCGCCGCTCTGCGTGAAAACGATCGCGCGCATATCATTGGCGTTACCACCTACGGAAAGGGCAGTGAACAGGAAGATCTCACGCTGCCTGATGGCGCCGGGTTGCGCATCACCACGAATCTCTGGCTTACGCCCAAGAAACGTGAGGTAAATGGAACCGGGATCGCGCCGGATGTGTCGGTGGCCCAATCCGAGCAGCAGTTGCCGCGAGCCGTGCGGTACTTGCTCACCGGCCACTAAAACCTCGTGTCACCGCAACTGCTGCTCGTGCTGATGGTTGCGCTGGTTACCGCGAGCGCCGCCGGTCTGGTAACCCGAAAACCATTCTATTACCTGCCCATCTACTGGCTTGTCGGCGTCGTAGCGCTGCTCGTAGGGCAGGTGTTCGGTAAGGCCGCGAATATCAAATTCCTGAATGTTGGCGAGGTCGAGCTGGGCACCGGCTTGATAGTAAATCTGGCGCTCCTGATCGGCCTGCACTACGTAACCCTATGGTATAATCAAAAAAAGAGCTAAAAGGGCCGATGTCGTCGGGTGCGTATGGGAGAATTCGATGTCCAGATTCGCAACCGGAAAGCTCTTCTCCGGTCTGGTGGTTGGCGTGGCGCTCGGCGCCGGTGTCGCGTTGGTTCTGTCGTCTCGGGCGAACATCAGTGTTCCAGGCGCTCGCGCCGCTGGTATTGGTGTTGACGGCCCCACTCCGTTCGAGCCCGCGAATGTGCTGATCGCGCGCGCGCGTAACTTCGTGGATGAGGTCCGGTCGCAGGTGCGTCAGGCCGTCGACGAGGGTCGGGCAACCGCCGCTCAAACCAGGCAAGAGCTTACCGCCCGCTTCGAAGCGGCCAAACGGGATCCTGACGAAGGCGAAAAGGGCTAACTATCCTACAAACCTGTGGATAGCGCCTTTGCGCGCAGCTACAATACGGGACACCATAAAGAGTAGGCGTGGCGCTGCCACCCTGCTTTTTTGTTGCGATAATCTTATAGCTCCGGCTACGCAAGAGGCGCCATGCCAGTTCTGAAGCTCCCCTTTCGCAAAACCGCTCCAGGCGCCTATGCCGCGCTGGATATTGGGACGGAGTATGCGAAAGCCCTCGTTTTCACGGTCGAGGAAGGGGAGGGGGTCGTTCGCGGCTACGGCCGCCATCGCCAAAGCCAGACCGCGATGCAAGATGGACTGATCACCGATATTGAAGCTGTCGTCCAGAACTGCCACGCGGCGCTTAGCGAGGCAGAGGCGATGGCGGGCATGGTCGGTAAGGAAGCTATCGTCGGTATCGCCGGAGAGCTCGTCAAGGGCATATCGACCAGTATCACCGTCGAGCGAGACAAGCCCACTGACAAGCTCGGTCTGGACGAGATCGAAGACGTCATGGAACGCGTGCAGCGCCTGGCGCTCACCAGGGTCACCGATCGGCTCACCTGGGAGATGGGACAGCCACAGGTCGATGTTCGGCTGGTGAATTCAGCCGTGGTGTCAATCAAGATGGATGGCCACCTCGTGAGCAACCCGCTCGGATTCCAGGGCCGCTATTTGCAGGTTTCGGTGTTCGATGCGTTCGCGCCTTTGGTGCACGTGGGCGCGTCCGAGACCATCGCGCGCAATCTCAGCCTGGATTTGCTCAGTGTCGTCGCCGAGCCCTATGCGGTTGCCAGTTGCCTGGCCGCTCCACTGGCATCAGATGTGGGCGGCGTTTTCATCGACATCGGCGGCGGCACGACGGATGTCGCGCTCGTACGGAACGGCGGCATAGAGGCGACACAGTCATTCGCGCTCGGCGGGCGTGCCTTCACGCGACGGCTATCCACCGAGAAAGATCTTGACCTGGAAGCCGCCGAGGCGCTCAAAATCCAGTACTCCAAACGAGAATTGACGCCCAGCGTCACCCGCGACCTTAAGCGCGCGCTCGACCGCGACGTAACCACCTGGATGGACGGTGTACAGATCATCCTGGAGGAGCTGGCCGGAGAGGGTCAACTGCCTCCGTTCGTCTACTTATGCGGCGGCGCCTCGGCTCTACCGGACATCATGGATCGTCTCAAAGCCTTTCCATGGACCGAGCGGCTGCCATGCCCTCGCCCACCGAGGATCGCCCTTATTAAGCCCGAGGACGTATCATCGATGCGCGACGACACGAACGGTCTTGTTACACAACAAGATGTCACGCCGCTTGGCCTGGCGTTTCAGGTGCTCGCCATGCAGCGACAGTCGTCGTTGGTTAGTCAGGCACTGGTTCGCGCCGTGCGCATCCTGAAGCTTTAGGCATAACCGCGATGGGTGTAAGCCGTTTGGTGCAAGCGCGCATGCGGGACAATCACCGGCAACATATGGAAGACGACGACTTGAACGGCGGCGACCTGTCGCTCCCAGCCGGGGCGATTCGCGACGGCACGTCTCCACGTGCCTTATATATCGACGGCGACGATGATCTCGCCATGCTGTTGGACCGCGTTGAAGACGCGGGCTCGCCGGCCATCATCGTCTTGCCCGAGGGGGCGCGCGCCATTCACGGCGTCGTTTCGGCGCGCCTGCTGTCACGTCGCGCTGAAGCCGCCGGCATACCGCTTGTCGCGGTTACGACGGATCGAACGGCGATAGCCCAACTCACGGGTGTCGGCATCTCCTGCGTGCCAACCGTTGGCGAAGCCAGGGCCATTCTCGCCGGCAGGCACCAGACAGGCGGCCAACCGGCGACGATCGAGCCGGCCGCCGCTCCCCATCGACCGCCGGACTTGCCGGCGGCAGCGGAATCGCCTGTGCCCGCGACTGTTGTAGTCGAAGACGACCCGGCGGATTCGGACGGTGCTCAGCGCCACGCCGTGCTTGACCCGGTTCCGGACGATGACCACGATCGAGCGCCACCCGCCTCCGTCGCGCGTGACGCCGGCGACGTGAAGGCTTCAGCTGGGAAGGTCACGCCGCGGCCACGGCGCCGGTGGCCGTTAGCCGTTGCCGCGTTAGCGCTGTTGGCTCTGCTCGGCGCCGCCATATGGGTGGTGCTGTTTCCACAAGCGACGGTGACCATTCGCTATCGTGAGCAGCCCTTCAGTCAAGTTTTTGACGTCCCGTTAGGCGCCGGATCCGCCGGCAGTATCGTACTTCATCGCACACACCTTGAGTTGTCGGATTCGCGCGTCGTCGCGGGAACCGGTAGCACGTTGGTACCGGACAAACATGCTACGGGCTCGGTCACATTTGCCAATCAACTCGATGGGGTCGTCATCGTCCCCGCCGGGACAATTGTCGTAACGCAAAACGGAACCCGATACGTGACAACCGCGGAGACGCGCGTGCCAGGGGCAGTTCACAGTTTTTCCGGCACGTCAAACGGCCAGGCGAGCATTACCGTCGAGGCGGTGACGGCCGGCAACGGCTCGAACGCGGGACCCGGCGCGATAGTCGGCCTTGAAGGCCGCCTCGCGGGCGCGCTGCTAGTCACCAACTATGCCGCGCTCACGGGCGGCACGATGCGCACGGTGTACCGCATCACGCAGGCCGACCTGGAGGCGCCCGTGGATCCACTGCGCCAGGCGCTCGCCGCGCGCGAGAAAGCCGAACTCACGTCACGATACAGCAAGAGCCCCTTGCGTCAATTCGATCCTCCCGTGCTTTTACCGACCAAGGTGCGGCAATTCGACCAAGCCGGGAAACCGTACGCGCGTATAACGGTAACGATACGCACCAACATGCGTTATGTCCACGCCGAGGACGTTCAAGCGTTCGCCATGACCAGACGCACGGCCGCGCTAGCCGACAAGAACCAGCGAATTGTGCCCGGAACGGGATCGTTCAGTGTGCGCGCGGTCACCGTGGGCTTGCAAACGCAATTGCAAGTCCAGGTGACCGCGCGCACCGCGCCATCCATTGACACGGCCAATCTGCGCGCGCTCCTAACGGGCCGCGGCGTCGCCGATGCGCGGCAGCTTCTCGACGGCAGCGCGCAGAATGGCAATTGGCAATACACATTGAGGACGAGTCCCGATTGGGCAGCGCGGCTCCCAATCGCGTCAGGTCTGATTTCAATCAGCGTTGAGCGGCAAGGCTAGCGCCGCACCTGTTCCACGCCCCAGGAAGCCGGCGGTGAGGTTGGTCGGATCGGCCCTGTGGTATCATGTGGCTCGTGCGCTATCTGAGCCTGGACGTCGGAAACCAATGGATTGGCATTGCGCTTAGCGATCCGACCGGATTCTTGGCCACGCCGCTTTGCACGTTGCGACGTGTGGAAGCGCATGGGGAACGAGTCCGCGCGCTGATAGACGAGCACGAGGTCCAGGAAGTTGTCGTGGGCCTGCCGCTGAACATGGACGGGTCGAGTGGCAGCCAGGTAGAGGAGACATACTCGTATATCGAGAAGCTTGGCGCGCTGCAGGTGCCCGTGAGGTTCTGGGACGAGCGGCTATCGTCCTGGGAGGCCGAGCAGGTCATCGCTCAGATCAAAGGGCGATCACCTCGCCGGCGGGAACGACTCGACGCAATCGCGGCCGCCATCATGTTGCAGGATTTCCTGGACGCGCGCCTCCGGCAGCGAAAACTTGCCGACGGTTCAAGCCGGTGGTAGCCAGCCGGCAACGGTTCAAATGGCGACGCGATGCACGATATCGGCTATCGTGTAGCAACATGCGCTTCGAGGCGGAGCGTTCAGTGGTAAGGAGTGGCACGGGCTATGTCCCAGGATCAACAACTCGACCGGCTGCGAAAGCTGCGGGCGGCCCGCGGGGAAACCGCGACAAGGCTAGAACCCGCGCGCGGCGACCAGCAAACGGGTTACCCTGGCAATTGGCCCGTTGCCAACCCGGTGCAGCCGTCGCCGTCCGGAGGACATGGTGGAGCATTGATTGGGCTCCTGGTCCTTCTGCTCATCGCGGGCGGGGCGATCGGCGGCGTCGCGTATGTACTGAACAAATTCCATTCCTCCGTGGGCGGCCCAAAGAAAACCGTGCACTTCGTGGTCGCGCGGGGCGAAGGCGTGGGCGACATCGCGAACCAGCTTGAAAAGGATGGGCTTGTCTCCAACAGCACTATCTTTCAGCTGTACTACCGGTTTAACGGTGGCTCGGGCAATATCCAGGCCGGCACCCATACCCTTAATAGTGACATGTCCATGGACACCATCGCGCGCGCGCTGCAGAAACCAGTCGTGGTCGTCGTCCACGACACTACGGCTAACCAATACAACATTCTCGGTGGGAAGCGCGCCGAGGAAATTGCCGCAATCCTGGACAAGTATCATGTCGCCACCTACGACGCGGTAATGAATGAAATTCAGCACGGCAAGTTCGACTATTGGTTCCTCAAAGGCTTGCCCGTCGGCACGTCGGTGGACGGATTCCTCGCGCCCGGCAAGTATACGTTCTTGCCACATTCCAGCGCGCACAGCGTCGTGGCCTTGATGCTCCGGCGTTTCGGCCAAAACTTCACGCCGGCCATGCGGGCAAAAGCAGAGCACGACCATCGCAGCATCTTCCAGGTCGTTACGATGGCCTCGATCGTGCAGCGTGAGAGCCCGTTCCCCAAAGTGCAGAAGATGATAGCCGGCGTCTATTACAATCGTCTCAAGAACGTCGACGTCGTCGACATGAGGCTCGACGCCGATCCGACGGTGCAATATGCTTTGGGATACAGCAAAACCGAGAAAACATGGTGGCGGAAGGCGCTCGACCAGACCATAACCCACAGCCTGCAGTCGCCATACAACACCTACGTTAATCAGGGGCTGCCACCGGGGCCGATCAGCAATCCGGGTCTCAACGCGATCGATGCCGCACTGAATCCCACCCCATCGAACTACTTGTTCTTCCAGGTGTTGACGCCCGACGGCAAACACTCGCATACCTATTTTTGCGCCACACTTGACTGTCAAAATAATCACCAGGGCGTCGCCATACAATAAATGCAAGGAGATAACCCATGGTTTCCACGGGAGATTTGAAACGCGGCATATCAATCGAGCTCGATGGCGAGCTCTATCGCCTTATGGAGTTTAACCACATCAAGATGGGCCGCGGCAGCGCGCAGGTGCGCATGAAGCTGCGAAACTTACGTACGGGCTCGATTACCGAGAAAACGGTTCAGGCCGGTGAACGCTTTCCGCGGGCCCGCCTCGATTCGAATACAGTCCAATTCCTGTACGCGGACGACGATACGTATCATTTCATGAACACGGAAACCTTCGATCAGATCGCCATCCCCGTGTCGCTGATCGGCGACGACACGAAGTTCTTGAAAGAGAATATGGAAGTCGAGCTCCAGAGCTACGGTGACGAGCCGATCGCGATTGACCTGCCGCCCAACGTCGAGCTGCGCATTACCTATACGGAGCCCGGCATACGCGGCGATACCGCGTCCGGCACGACAAAGCCCGCAACCGTAGAGACCGGCGCCGTCGTTTTGGTGCCGTTGTTTATCAACCAAGACGAAGTGATCCGCGTGGATACCCGCACCGGCCAGTACATAGAGCGTGTGAGTAAGGCGTAAGGGGTCATGCGGATGAATGACGCGGAGCCCAGGGCGCTCATCGGCACAGCCTCCGCTGAAAGCGTGCGTCTCCTGGCCGAGATGTGCACGCGCGCGGGCGTCGAGGAAATCTCCGCCACTGACGGCACATGGTCGGTGCGCCTGCTCCTGGATCATTCGTCTATCGAGCACGTGAGCGCCACGCTGGCGACGAGCGAATCGCTTGAGCCCGCCGGCCCGCATCAGCTCATCTCGCAATGGGTGGGCGTATTCCACCGCTCGGCGGATGCCGGCATGCCGTCATACGTTGAAGAAGGCCAGGATGTGGCGGAGAATGACATCGTGGGCGTGATTGCGGCTATGCAGTTGCAGCATGAGGTTCGAGCCGAATGGCCTGGGCGCCTGATTCGCTTTCTCGTGCAAGACGGTACGGCCGTCGAGTTTGGACAGCCGTTGCTGGAAATCGGCTAGGTGGACGGCGTCTTCAGCGTCGCCGAGGTGATTCGCTACCTCGGCGATATGCTCGCGGAGGATGTGGTCCTCAGCGGGCTCTGGGTTCAGGGCGAGGTCTCAAATCTCGTTCACTCTGCCGCCGGCCATACCTACCTCACGCTGAAGGACGCGGACTGCCAATTGCGCTGCGTTATCTTTCGCGCGGGCGGCGCGCACAAGCAGCACGTTAAGACGCTCAAGAATGGCGACAACGTCATCGCGCATGGTCGCGTGGGCGTGTACGAAGCACAGGGCTCCGTTCAGCTGTATATCGATCATGTCCAGGCCGCGGGCGCTGGAATCCTGAACCAGCGCTTTGAGGAGCTATGCGCGCGCCTGCGCTTCGAAGGCTTGTTCGACGAGGCGAGAAAGCGCCCTTTGCCCGCGCTGCCTCGCCGCGTCGGCGTCGTTACATCAGCGCAAGCAGCAGCGTTCCACGACATTTGCCGAATCCTCGCCAACCGGTTCCCCGCGGTGGAGGTGGTGCTAAGTCCCACGCTTGTCCAGGGCGTGGAGGCGCCGGCCCAGATCGCGGCGGCGATAGAACACCTCTCCGGCATGGGCGATATTGACGTGATCATCGTAGCGCGGGGCGGCGGCTCAATCGAGGATCTCTGGGCATTCAACGACGAAATTGTCGCGCGCGCAATCTTTGCGGCCAGCGTACCGGTGGTAACGGGCGTGGGGCACGAAACGGACTTTACCGTCGCCGATTTTGTAGCGGACGTGCGCGCGCCGACCCCGTCCGCCGCGGCCATGACCGTCGTCCCCGATCGCGATGTCTTGCTTGCCCAGATTGATTCATTGCTCGAAGACCTGACTCGCTTCGCGGACGAGCAACGGAACGGCTGGAGCGTGGCGCTGGCCGGCGTCCAGCGCGATCTGCAGTATCGAAGCCCGATACGACGGATAGCGCAAGTGCGGCAACAGGTAGACGAGCAGATCACCATTCTGATCGAAAGAATACAGAGCATAGTGGAGTTACAGCGAGAGCGCCTGCATGGCCGCCGCGTCGAGCTGTCACTGCTGGGCC
>JANWHV010000179.1 GCA_025450255.1 Chloroflexota bacterium
ACATGCTCGTGGTGATGATGCGGCAGGTGGGCGGCGAGGTGGGTCAGGTTCCAGGTAAGACGTGAGTTGACCACATAATTCCAGATCGTGCCCGCGCCTATGGCGATCAGGTTCGCCAGCAAATAGTGCACGCCGAAACCGAGGGTCAATGCAGCCAGGACGCCGAGTGAAATCAACGCGCCGCCGCAGGCGATAGCGTTGTAGTGAGCCATGCGATTCAGCCACCCTTTGCCGGGCAGGGCGTCGTGAAAGGTCCAGCGATCGTTCATGGCGAAATTGCTCAAGATGGCAATCTCGGTGGCGACTACCGCCGCCAGCATGTGATTCCAGCCGCCAAAATGCACCAGAAGGTACAGGATACCGGTGTTCACCACGGCGCCGAAACCACCGACCACGCCGAAACGCGTGAAACGGCCTGCGTGCGCGAGAAGGGCAGCCGGGCGGACGCGTGATTGGATCATCCGCGAAGCGATCCGCGCGGTCCGCTTAGCTGGATTCCGTCGCCAGCCTCGCGGTCATAACGCGGCACGATCTCGCTTCTGGACATGCTATACGCGGCGAATCCCACTGCGGCTCCTTCTATACACACACCATCACGATGGCCTCACCCCGAGTCGCGCTACCTCCGCACCGGATCGCGAATAGAGCGTCCACGCCCCGGCAGCGGGGCGGCGAGGGTCGAACACCGCATCGTCGCGGGAAGGATGCGCGCCAGTTGCGCCCACCCGTGCGAGATTGATGGTAACGGGTACGAGTGTAAGGTGCAAAAAGAACCCAAGTGCGGTTGTTCTTAGCTCTCACCCTCGTACGCGGGGAGTCCACGGCGCAGTGGCTTATCCTGGCGGTAGCCCAACGCGTATTCGGCCTGCATCACCGTCTGGATCTGGCTGGTGCCCTCGTAAATCTGCGCGCCCTTGGCGTTGCGCAGGAAACGCGCCACCGGGTACTCGTCGGAGTAGCCGTACGCGCCGTGGATCTGCACGGCGTCCGCGGCCGCCTCGAAGCTGGCGTCGGTGGCGAACCACTTGCCAAGCGCCGTCTCGCGCGTGCAGCGCAGGCCCTGGTTCTTCATCCACGCGGCGCGCAGGTTCAGCAGTCGGGCGGCATCATAGTTTGACGCCATCCTGGCGATCATCTGCTGCACCAACTGGTGCTTCCCGATCGGCTCGCCGAACGCCTTCCGCTCGTTTGCGTACTTTACGCTGGCGTCGAGGCTGGCGCGGATCAACCCTACCGCGCCGGCGCCGACGGTCAGCCGGCCATTATCAAGGCAACTCATGGCGATCTTGAAGCCCTCGCCCTCCTCGCCGAGCAGATTGGCCTTCGGCACGCGCACGTCGTGCATGGCAAAGCCGCCGGTATTGCCGGCGCGGATACCAGCCTTATTGTGCAAGGTGTAGCTCTTGAAGCCGCTGCCCGCCTCGTGCCGATCCACGATGAAGGCGGAGATGCCACGATGCTTCTTCTCTTTATCGGTATAGGCGAATACCAGGAAAGTATCGGCCACATCGGCCGCCGAGACCCATATCTTTTCGCCGTTGAGAATGTAAGTGTCGCCGCCGCGCCGCGCCGTGGCGTTCATGCCCGCCACATCAGAGCCCGCCTCGGGCCCGGTGAGGCCGAAGGCGCCAAAGCGCTCGCCTTTCGCCAGCGGCGTGAGATACTGCCGGCGCTGCTCTTCTGTCCCCCACTGATAGATGCCGCCACTGCACAGACCGACATGGACCGAGATGATTACGCGGAGCGAGGTGTCCACATACTCCAGTTCCTCGCTGACCAGGGCCAGACTGACATAGTCCATGCCCGCCCCGCCGTAGCGCTCGGGCCAGCAGACGCCGGTGATGCCCATTTTGGCCAGCTTGGGGAAGGTGTCGGGGTCGTAACGCTGGACGATATCGTTTTCCTGGATTACGGGCGCTAGCTCGCGCGCCGCGAAGTCGCGCGTGGTCCGCACCAGACTCTTTTGCTCGTCGGACAAGTCGAAGTTCAGCATCCCGGAGCGGCTCCAATTCTACGCGTGAACGCGCCTAAACGCCATCGTTTTATACGCCGCTCAAGTATACCGCGCCAACTCGACCGCCACCGATCGCAGCCGCGCCTGCCGGCTTCTGCTATGCTTGACCGCGGCCAGCCGCGTCATGGCTCGACACCGCCCGACAACCGCGTCGCATCGGATGCCACGCCTATAATCCTGGAGGGCACGCATGACCGAGCCATCCGTATCACGCCAGGCCAAGGATATTCTGCGTGGGGCTGGCGTATCATTATCTGGACGAGGATGCGGCGGCGACGCTGCTGGAGGGTCTGAAGATAGTCAATAAGCTCGAGGAAATGATCGCGGTTGGCATCGAGCAGGGCCGCCACGAGGGCATCGAGCAGGGTCGGCGCGAGGCCGTGCGCACGGTGGTGCGCGTGCGGTTCGGCGCCGTTCCCGCGTCCCTGGAGCAACGCATAGCGAACGCGGGCGACGCGGCGCTTGACGAGCTGCTGGCACGCGCGGCGAAGACCGCGACGATCGAATCGATCTAGCCGCCGTCGCACCCGCCTGGGCATGCCGCGTTGGCTGTCCTCTTACGTCCCAACCGACTTTCATTGGCCTGTCCCTTCTCTGTCGCGCCGTGACTTCCAGCCTCCGACTTTCGCCATCGGGAATAACCCGATCGCCGATTGGCGATCTTCGCGGCGGCTCGACTTCGTGAGTTTCACATCATGCGCCACTCCCGCCGCTCGCATACACTACGATCTGTCTGGAATCGGCGCCATCGTGTGACGCCGGATCCTTGTTGGTCATGTCGCCACGCACAAGGACAATGCTACATGCCGCGTGACATGTCTCCAGCCCGCGCCATCATCGCACTCTTCTGTATCGCTTCCGCCTGTCTCGTTTCGCCGGCACATGGGGCGCGCGCCGCCACCACGAACGCGGCGCGCGTGCTGCTGCTCGGCACCGGCAACTCCGGCGTCTACCGCAGCGACGACGGCGGCGCTACCTGGCAGCCAGCCGGCGCCGGCCTGCCCGCGGGCGGCGCGTGGCAGGTGCTCGGCGATCCCACCCATGTGAACGTGGCATACGTCACCACCGGCACCGTCTTCCAAACCGGCGACGCGGGCCTGCACTGGAGGCCCGTCACCGGACTCCCATCTAGCGGCCCCGGCATAACCGCACTGACTCTCCGCGGTACGCTGCTGCTGGCGGCCGGCACCTCGGCGATTGTAGCCGCTAACGGCCGCGGCTCCGGGTTGTCGCAACTGCCCGCGATGCCTGGCGGCGCCCCGCGCCAGATCGCCGCCGCCGGGGAGCGCCTGGTATACGCGGTCGGCACTGATGGCGTCCTCTACCTGCACGGCGATCTCACCTGGCTGCGCGGCGCTTCCTGGCAGCCGTTGCATGGTGGGTTGCCCAACGGATCGATCAGCGCCTTCACCTTTGTGCCCGACACGGCGCGGCCAGAAACGATGTGCCCGGTTCTGGAAGGCTGCGTGGTGCTCTACGCCGGCGTGACCGGGCACGGCCTCTGGCAAAGCCTGGACAGCGGGCGGACATGGAGCCAGGAGATGGCGGAACGCGATTCCCTCCCCACGAACGGCACCATACGCGCCTTGCTCGCCACCGATCTACGCACCACCTATGCGGCGGTGCAGGGGCTTGGCCTGTATCGCTCCCGTCAGTCAGGGCAATTCTGGAAGCCGGCTCGGAACGGACCGCCGATTACGTTTACGGCACTGGCCCAGTCCGGCGCCTCGATCGTCGCCGCGTCGCTTGGGCGCGGCGTACACGTATTCGACGCAAGCCAGACAAGCTTTGTCTGGCGACGACAGGCGGTGGGCATACCGGCGGGCGTGACAGGCATCAGCCTCACCGGCGTCGCCACCCCCGCCGCTCCCGTCGCGCGCCTCGCCCAACTTCCAGGCCCGTGCACGACCGTGGCCCGCGTAAAGCTGTGCGGACCGTTCCGCGCCTTCTACGCGGCGAACCGGCCCCCGTTACTCCTGTTCGGCAATCCGATCACCCCGGCCGAATATGACACGACCGATCCCCATCTGATCGTGCAGTACTTCGACCGCGCGCGCTTCGAGTACCGGCCAGGCGTGCCGGCCACGGTGCGACTCACCCCGCTGGGCCGGCTGCTGACCGCGACCCGGCGCTTCGCGAAGGCGCGGCCGGCGTCCGGCGCGACATACTTCCCGCGCACGGGCTTCAGCATTGGCGGCGCCTTCTTGACGTTCTGGAAAAAGCACGGCGGCGCCCAAACTCTGGGCTACCCTATCTCCCCGGTGTTGCATGAACCGAACGGCGACGGCACAAATCGCGCCTATACCTTGCAATACTTTGAAAACGCCCGCATGGAGGTCCATCCCGAGCAATCCAACACTCCCTTCGCTATCGAGCTTGGCCTGCTGGGCAGACAGTATCTCTGCCTGCACGCGGGCATTTCTTGCCGGATTTGAGGCGCGGACAGAAGCCGGCCTGGCAACGGTTGACAGGCCCAGGGCGGGCCAGGGTGGAAAGGCGTTGTGCGACCATGATTACCGTGCTGTTGGTTGACGACCATCCAATCGTGCGCGATGGACTGCGCCGCGTTCTCGAAGGGCAGCCCGACATGCGGGTGATCGGCGAAGCGGGTGACGGCGAACAGGCCATCGAGCAGGTGCGACTGCACGCCCCACACGTCGTGGTCATGGACGTTCAGATGCCAAAGCTGGACGGCATCCGCGCCACGCGCCAGATCCACAAGCACTTCTCCGATGTACGAATTCTGATCCTCTCCGGATATGACAACGACCGCTATGTATTTGGCCTGCTGGAGGCCGGAGCTACCGGCTACGTGCTCAAAGAAGCGGCGGATGACGAAGTTCTGGCGGCGGTGCGGGCCGCGGCGAAGGGGGAGCCCTTCCTCACGCCGCGGCTTAGAGGGCGAGCCAATCCCGTGGAGCAGCCGCTCGACGCGCTGACCGCCCGTGAAACGGAGGTGCTGTGCTTGATGGCCGAGGGGCTGGATAACATGGAGATCGCGACACGCCTGGTGGTGGGCAAGGTGACGGTGCAGAATCACACCAGCGCCATCTACAGCAAGCTGGGTGTCAGTACCCGCGCCAGGGCCATCCTGTATGCCATCCAGCGAGGGCTGGTGGAGCCCGGCGCTTGATGACCGCCAATTCGCGTTGGCGCGTCCTGCTTCTGGCGCTGGCGGCCATTATATTGGCGGCGGGCATCACGGCCGCCAATAGCGCGCGCTCGGCGCCGCGCCTTGGCCTCCTCCTGGAGACCAACACCGGCCGCGCGCTGTCGGTTGAGTCGGGCGGCATCGCCGCCGGCGCGGGCATACGTGCCGGCGACGTGCTGACCGCGATCGACGGCCTGCCGCTCGACGGCAATCCATCGGTGCTCGGCAACCTGGTGCCGGTCAGCATACGCCAGCACGACGTTATCGGCGTCCGCTGGCTGGCGTCGCCGCCGGCCGGAGAATTCTGGCCCGGCGATCTGCTGTTGATCGTCGCCGCCATTTTCTGGCTCGCCGGCGTGTCGACCGCGCTCCTGGGCCAGGGCGGACTGTCCCGGTATCTCTTCTCCCTTTTTGCCTTGCTGGTCGCGCTAGCCCTGGTATGCGCCTATGGGCTCGATCCGCCGATCGCCGTGCCACGGGACCTGGTCGCGCCCGCCGCGTTCGGCGCTATGGCCGCCTACATCTGGCTACAGCGCGCCCTGGCCGGCGAGCCGATGGGGTTGGATAGGTCACGCCTGGCCGTGCTGCTCAGCGTCCAGGCGGCGCTCCTGGCAGTCCTGGTAGATGCCGTGCCGGGTCTCTTCGGCGCCGCTAGCGGGCCGTACCTGGCCGCCATTGCCGGACTGGATCTGTTTCTCATGCTCGTCGCCGCGCACCTCCCTGCCCTGGGGACCGCGGCGGCCGATCGTTCCGCTCCGGCGCGCCGGCGCCGCCGGCTCGGCTTGTTGATCGGCGTCGTGGCCTGGCTTCCCGCCTTGCTGCTTGGCTGGGCGCCGTTGATGGCGGGGCTGCTCGACCACGGCTACGACACGCCGTGGTCCCCCTACATAGCCACCATCAGCCTGGCGACGTTGGCGATCACCTACCCCGCCGTCGTCGCGCGCGGTGACCTGTTCATGCTGGAGTTGGCGGCGCGACGGCTGGCCGCCTCGCTGATAGTAGCGGTGGTCCTGCTCTCCGTGGCGCTTGGCGTGTTGCACGGCGTCGACCACGTTTTCGCCCCCCAGGGGAACGACCGCCTAGCCCTCGCCGTCGCCATCGTGCTGCTGACGGTACCGGCTTTCGACCCGCTCCGGCGCCGGCTGCAGCGGATACTCGAGCATCGGCTCGGCGCGGCCGAGGCCGGCTACAGCGGCAGCCTGGAAGCCATCGGCGATCGGCTGTTGCAGGCGCTGGACGAGCCGGGCATCGCCGCCGCGCTCACCGGCTACGCGCCCGCCCTGCTCGGCGTGACCAGCATCCGCGCATGGCTCCTCGGATCGGATGGCCGCTGGCTGCACTTCACGCCAAACGGCATGGGCGCCCCCATGCCGCCTGGCCGCGAGACGGAAGGCATGCCGGTGATGCTCGGCGACGGAACCGCACTGGAACAATTACCCCCGCGGCGGCCGGATCTACTCCACGTCGCTCAGCCATTCGCGCCCTCGCCGCGCGTTGCGGCGGAAGGTGTGGCGCTCTGCGTCCCCGTATGCGTGGGCGAGGAGCCGCGCGGCCTCCTGTTGCTAGGCCCCCGTCAATCGCAGGATCCATACCGCCAGCCGGAACGGGACGCGTTCGCCTTGTTGAGCAAGCAGGTAGCG
>JANWHV010000180.1 GCA_025450255.1 Chloroflexota bacterium
GGAAGTGGTGAATCGGATCGGCCATGGGATTACTATTCCGTCGACACCCTGGTACACGATTTGCACCGCGTCGTCATCGAGCAGTCGCTCCGCGACGTGACACTCGTCGCCTGGTCGAGCGCCGGCTCCGTCGCGTTGGAGTACGCGCGCGAGCACCCGGGCCGGATTGCTCGCGTAATCCTGTTGTCGCCGCTGCTGCTGCAGTGGCTGGCGGCCGAGGATGCCGAATCCTGGGCCGGTCGCGTGCCGGAACTCGATCGCGCCACGCAGGAAGCCTGGGCCGCCGACCTGTTGAACGATCGCCCGGCCTTATTCGAGCGATTGGTCGACTGGTTGACACACGCGCCATTGAGCAGCGCACGGCGACAGTGGCTCCTGGCGCGCTTGATGCACGGCGCTCCGTACGCACAGGGCAAAGTGTTCGAGGCATTGCGCGCGTACGATCCAACCGGGTTGCTTGGCGACGTAAAGGTTCCGGTGACCATATTGACCGGCGAGCAAGACCGCATCTCGACGCCCGCGCTGGCGGATCGCGTGTCGGCACAGCTACCGCGCAGTCAAGTTGTACACATTGGTGACTGTGGGCACGCCTGCTTCATCGATCAGCGCGACTTCGTGGCAAAGGCGATTCTCGATCTCGTGGACGCGGAGACTGAATCAGCGGACGACGCGGCTCAGGCCGAGTCCAGCCCCGAGCCAGATGCCGCCGATCGAGAATCGGAACCGGACGCCGAGCTGGTCGGTTCGGACGCCGAGCGTGCCGTACTGCTGGACGAGTAGTGTCGAGACGAGGCCGAGCGTCTCATGTGACAGTTGGGTGGACGTGCTGTCTATCCTCGCGAGCATCGCCGGCGGATGCCGGTAATATTCACACGGCTTTGCCGCCGGGCCAAGCCCAACCAGAAACGGTGTATGCGTGAGCACGGTGCAAGTTCTCCACATAACAAATGGCGATGCCACGGTAGAGCGCATCCGCCAGGGTGCGATCCCCGGCGACATCATCCCGTGGCGGGATATTCTGCACGGCGGACCGGTGCCGGGCGGGCTGTCGATCGATGAGTTGAGCACAATACGGGCTGAATACCTGGCCTCAAACGGCTTTGGCGGCGCGGCGGAGATCGCCGAGCAGTTCGCGGCGCGAAATGCCGCGTTAGCGCGAGCGCATGACTATGCGCAGATAATTCTCTGGTTTGAGCACGACCTGTACGATCAGCTCCAACTCGTGCAAGTGCTCGATTGGTTTGCGGCCCACGATGGCGAGGCACTTCCCCTCTCACTGATCTGCATCGGCTCGTATCCCGGCGTAGCGAAGTTTACTGGTCTGGGCCAGCTAAGCGGCGCCCAACTGCGGCCACTGGTCGAGCGCCGGCGCAAGGTGTCGCCGGCCCAGTTGTCGCTTGCCGCTTCTGCCTGGGCCGCTTTTACCGCGCCCGATCCAAAGCAATTGGCGACACTCGCGCGCGGGAATACGGCGGCGCTGCAATTTCTTCGCGCGGCGTTGGTGCGGCACCTTGAGGATTTCCCGCAGGTCCACGGCGGCCTTTCGCGGACCGAGAAACAATTGGTTGAAGTAATCCGCGACGGCATGCACACACCATTTGAGATCTTTATCGCGGCTCAGGAGCGCGAGTCGGCGCCGTTTCTCGGCGATACCTCCGTGTGGGAGATGCTGCGGTACTTGTCCGCGAGCGAGGCGCCGCTTCTTGAATGGGCGGGCGGCGCCTTCAGGCTGCCGAACGGCGGCAAGCCGGGGGAGGAGTTTCAGCGTCAGAGCGTCCACCTGACCGAGCTAGGCAAGGAGGTGGTGGCCGGGCGCGCGGATTGGATAGCGATCAATGGCATCGACCGCTGGCTCGGCGGCGTGCACCTGGAGGGCCATTCCGTTCCCTGGCGCTGGGAAGAGCGGCGTGGCCGCCTCCTTCCCACGCCCTGACGGGCTGCCCGATCGCGAGTGTCAGCGGACTACCGGATAGCCCCTGGCCTCCCATGCCGCCATGCCGTCGTCGACATTTTCGGCTACCAGACCCTTCTGCGCCAGGAAACCAGCCGCCATCGCGCTGCGCGAGCCGAGGTGACATATTACGGTTATCGGCCGGGTGGGGTCGAGCTCGCCCCAGCGGGTTCGAACCTGGGCCAGAGGCATCAGTATCGCGCCCGCGATCACTCCTTCTTTATGTTCCCAGGGCTCTCGAACGTCCAGTACTTGCGCGCTGTCGCCCCGCGACAGACGACTATGCAATGCGCTCGCATCCGTGTGCAATATGCCGGTGGATTCGCCAGGCTGCATGCTGCGTTCATCCCTCCCGGCGCGTCGTCCGCGCCTCCACTGCCGCGTATCAGTACGACAGGTCGGTGGTATGCGCGTCCTCGAGAAAACGCGCCAGCAAATCGACCGAGGCTTGAATGTCTCTTTCGTGCGCCGTCTCATTAACGGTATGCACATAACGAGTGGGTATTGATAGAGTAATAGAGGCAATGCCTCCCCGGCTCGGTTGGATACCGCCGGCATCTGTGCCGCCGCGCGGCAGTATCTCAAGCTGGTGCGGGATATTCTCGCGGCGCGCGATTTCCTTGAAGTGACGGACCAGCTTTGGATGTGAGATGCTGTCGCCGTCCATGATCTTGATCGCCGTCCCGCTGCCCATGCATGGTACCGAGGACTCTTTGTCGTCATTGCCGGGGATATCCACCGCCAGGGTCACATCCAGCGCCACGCCGATATCAGGCTGAACGGCGTAGGCCGCGGGTCCTGCTCCCCGCAGTCCGACCTCCTCCTGCACGGTAGCGACCGCGACGATATCCACGTCATGGGACCGGACCGCCTTGAGCGCTTCGATCATCACGTAGAGCCCCAGCCGATCGTCCAGGGACTTGCTCATGACGCAGTCGCCAAGATGCTCGGTGGTGCGATTCATGGTCACCGGATCGCCAAGCTCCACGAGCTGCCGCGCCGTCTCGGCCGGCAGTCCAATATCCACGAAGAAGTCATCTACCTTAAGCGGCTTGGCGTCGCCCTGCATCAGGTGAATCGGCTTTACGCCCGGCATCAAGGCGCCAAGGAGAGGTCCATTAGCGCCATGCACGATCACGCGCTGCGCTACCAGGGTCCGGGGGTCGAAACCACCGACCGGATGGATGCGGATGAAGCCGTTATCGTCGATATACTTGACGATAAAACCGATCTCATCCATGTGGGCGGCGAGCATGACCTTGCGCTTGCCGGCGCCTCGTTTCGTGCCGATAATATTGCCAAGCGCGTCGACCGACAACTCATCCACCAGGGGCCGCAGTACCTCACGGCACAGCGCGCGCAACGCCTCCTCGCGGCCAGGTACGGACGGCGTCTCACAGAGCCGCTTGAGAAGCTCGAAGTTCACGGCTACCCCTTTCGTGCGCTTAACCCTTTATCGCGGGCACATCGACCCCTGTACGTGTTACGCACGCATCATCCGGCAAGCAGGCCGCACCAGTCGTGCCGAAGCAGATTGAGTTAATCCGGATCAGGTCAGGGCTCGCCGCATCCGCGTGACATCAGTCAAACCAACCGGGTATCGCAACGTCTGGGCTGGATCCTACGCTCGACACCGTGAACGTTCGGTTCCAAGTATAGCTGAGCGACCGATCCATAGGTCCCGTAACGGCTCCAGCATGCCGCTGGGCCAAAAGATGGTATCATTTGCATCTATTCTGCCTTCACTTTTGCCATAGCCTGTTAATGAAACACATGCTATGGTGGTGGACAAGGGAGGTAGACCCATTAGGAGGAGTAGGTTAGAGTGAAGCATCTGATCGATCAGCCTGTCAGGGTCCGCACGACGGTGGATTTGCCACGCGAGTTGCTGGCCAGGTCGAAGAGCGTGGTGGACCGGGGGCTGGCAAAGAACCAGAATACGCTTTTCACCACGGCGCTCGCCGACTATCTCGACCAATTGGATCAACAAGCCATCGATCGGCAGTTCGCCGCGATTGCCGCCGATGCCTCCTATCAGGAACTGAACAGGCAGGTCCTCCAGGAATTCGCGGCAATCGACCGCCAGGCATCGGTCACGAGGGAAGATGCACCGCCCCGAAGGGATAAAAAATGAGCGGGGGCCGTGGGGCCGTCTATCTTGTGTCGCACGGCGACCCCTACGACGGCGCAGTCATGAGCGATAGCGGCGAAACTGACCGCGATGGGGGCGCATCACTCCGTCCGGTCGTGCTGGTGAGCCGCGAGGCAATCAACCACCATAGCCCCGTGGTCGTGATTTGCCCGTTGGTCGATGCCTCGGGACTGACGCAGCTTTATCCAAGCGACGTGGTCGTGCGGGCGCCGGAAGCCGGCCTGACGTCGGATTGCGTGATCTTGACCGGTCAATTGCGGGCGATAGCCCGCACGCAGCTGATGCGCGAGCTTGGTGAGCTAAGCGACGAAACGATGCGCAAGCTCGACATGGCGTTACGCATCACACTGGACCTTTCGTAGGAATGCGCCACATGGACACGCCGCCTTTGTAAAAAAAGCCAGGAATGGAAGAACGCACGCTATGCCGAATAGCCGAAGCCGCGCGCCAAGCCACTGAAGACCCCGAAGGGATGAACGTGGGGTCAAAAGATAAAAATCCCGTCTCAGCGACCGATCCCGGAGGAGGAACCAGCACCATGGACAGCACCGATGTGCGTGCCCGTCTCGAAGCGTATCGCCTGCAGCAAAAGGAGCTAGGCTGGTCGGGGACATTCGAGGAATACCTCGACATCGCTATCAAGAACCCGCACGTAGCGCAACTCTCGCACGCCCGCATCCACGACATGATCGTGGAGGAGGGGGCGGAGGCGGGGCCGGACGGCCAGGCACGCTACAACTTCTTCGACAAGCAGTTGTTTGGCCTCGAAAAGCCCATCTCGCAGATCGTGGAATATTTCAGCGCGGCGGCGGCGCGGTTGGAGCCGCGGAAGCGCATATTGCTGCTGATGGGTCCGGTAGGTGGCGGCAAGTCCACGGTGGCGATCATGCTGCGCGAGGGATTGGAGCGCTACACGCGCACGGCGCGCGGCGCGCTCTACGGCATCGCCGGCTGCCCGATGCACGAGGAGCCGCTGCACCTGATCCCGCGCGAGATGCGCGGCGACCTGCTGCGCGACTTCGGCCTCTACATCGAGGGGTCGCTGTGCCCGGCCTGCGCGCACACCGTGCGGCACAGTTACGACGGCGACATCTACCGGGTGCCGGTGGAACGGGTGGTCGTCAGCGCCGAGACGCGGGTCGGGCTGGGCACCTTCGTGCCCAGCGACCCCAAGAGCCAGGACATCTCCGAGCTGGTGGGCTCGATCGATTTGTCGACCATTGGCGACGTGGGGGTAGAGTCCGACCCGCGCGCCTACCGCTTCGACGGCGAGCTCAACGTGGCGAACCGGGGCATCGTGGAGCTGATCGAAGTGCTCAAGGCCGACGAAAAGCTGCTCTATGTGCTCTTGACGTTGACGCAGGAGCAGAACATCAAGACCGGGCGCTTCTCGCTGGTCTACGCGGACGAAGTAGTGCTCGGGCACACCAACGAAAACGAATACAAAAGCTTCGTGGGCAATCCGAAGTCCGAGGCGCTGCAGGACCGCATCATCTTGGTGCGCGTACCCTACAACCTGCGGGTCGGGGCGGAGGAGCGCATCTACGAGAAGCTGCTGGCGCAGAGCAACGTCAGCAACGTACACATCGCGCCGCACACCTTGAAGGTGGCCTCGACCTTCGCCATCCTCTCGCGTCTAGAGCCCTCGAAGAAAGCGAACATGAGTCTGATCAAGAAGCTCAAGCTCTACGACGGCGAGGAGGTCGAGGGCTGGAAGCTCAAGGACGTGCGGGAGCTACAGGAGGAGACGACGCGCGAGGGGATGGACGGCATCTCGCCGCGCTACATCATCGACCGGCTCAGCAACGCGCTGATCCGCCAGGGGGTGACCTGCATCAATCCGATCAACGCGCTGCGGGCGCTGCGCGACGGCTTCGACCAGCACACCGCTTTCAGCAAGGACGAGCGCGAGCGGTACTTGAACTTGCTGGCGGAGACGCGGCGGGAATACGACGAGCTGGCGAAGAAAGAAGTGCAGCGCGCGTTCGTCTACGCCTTCGAGGACTCGGCGCGCACGCTCTTGAACAACTACCTGGACAACGTAGAGGCATTCTGCCGCAAGGAAAAGCTCAAAGACCCCCTGACCGACGAGCCGATGGAAGCGGACGAAAAGCTGATGCGGTCGATCGAGGAGCAGATCGGGGTAACGGACAACGCCAAGCAAACCTTCCGGGAAAGCATCCTGATGGCCATGGCCAGTCTGGCGCGGCGCGGCAAGGCCTTTGAATACACGAGCGACGAACGGCTGAAGGAAGCCATTGAAAAGAAGCTGTTCGCGGACCTCAAGGACGTGATCAAGATCACCACCTCGATCAAGACGCCGGACGCGGAACAACTACGGCGCATCAACGAAGTGGTGGACCGGCTGATGTCCGACCACGGCTACTGCGCGGTCTGCGCGCGCGACCTGCTGGGCTACGTCGGCGCCCTCCTGAACAGGTAGGAGGACGAGATGAGCGTGCGCATGAGCATCAGCGAAAGTGACTGGAGCCTCCACCGCAAGGGACCGAAAGACCAGGCCCGTCACCAGGAGAAGGTACGGGAAGCGATCAAGGGGCAGCTCGGCGAGATCATCGCCAACGAGTCTATTATCACCAGCGACGGCACCAAGATCGTCAAAGTGCCGGTGCGATCGCTGGAGGAATACAGCTTCCGCTACGACCCGTTTAAAAAGGATGGCGTGGGCCAGGGGAACGGCGACAGCCAGCCAGGCGACGTGATCGGGCAGGTACCGCGACAGCAGCCCGGGCGCGGACGGACGGCGGGCGACCAGCCGGGCATCGACTACTACGAGACCGAGTTCACGGTAGACGAGCTAGCGGAGATGATATTCGCCGACCTGGGGCTGCCGAACCTCAAGGATAAAGGGCAGGAGGACGTACCGAGCGAGCGGATCAGGTTCAACGACGTGCGGCCGGTCGGCATCTTGCCGAACCTGGACAAAAAGCGCAGCATCCTGCAGGCGATGAAGCGCCAGGCGATGGGCCGGGGGGCGCAAAAGACAGCGCCCGAGGATGAGAGCGCGCCCGAGGAGACCCAGGGCGAGGAAGCGGACGTTTGGCGGGGACCGCAGTCTCCGGCAGGTGGGTTGCGCATCCGCAAGGACGACCTGCGCTACCGGACCTGGGACGTGGTAACCGAGCCGCGGCACAACGCGGTGGTGATCGCGATGCGCGACGTATCGGGGAGCATGGGCGAGTTTGAAAAATACATCTCGCGGGCGTTTTACTTCTGGATGGTACGTTTCCTGCGCACCAAATACGCGAGCGTGAAGATCGTATTCATCACGCACCACACCGAGGCCAAAGAGGTTGACGAGGAAACGTTTTTCAGTCTGGGCGAAAGCGGCGGCACGCGTGTGTCCTCCGCCTACCAGTTGTGCAGCGACATCATCGACCAACGCTACCCAGCCGACCGCTGGAATATCTACCCGTTCCACTTCAGTGACGGCGACAACTGGGGCGATGAGGATAATGCCCGCTGCGTGAAGCTTGTGCTGCGGATCATCGAGCGATGCAACCTCTTTGGCTACGGCGAGATCAAGGAAGAAGCGTATAGTCGCTGGGCGACCAGCAGTCTCATGACGGCGTTCGCGGACATCTCGGCGCCGGAGTTCGCCGCCATCACCATCAAGAGCAAGGAAGACGTGTATCCGGCGCTGCGGAAGTTCTTCGCGAAGCCCGCGGTCGGCGCCTGACGCCACCGCGTGATCTCGGGCCGGAAGCGTCGCCGTGGGCGCCATCGACCGAGCACCGCGTCTTGATTGCCGTCAGCGTCCCAACATGTCGACGGAGCAGCCATGACAACCCTTCTCAACCGCGACCCAGAGCAAACCATGGAACAGGTGTGGGAGGTCGCCCATTCGTTCGGGCTTGATCCGTTCGCCACCCATTTTGAGATTGTGCCCGCTTCAATGGTGTACGAGTTCGGCGCCTACGGCATACCTGGCCGCTTCAGCCACTGGACACACGGCAAAGCGTACTTTCACATGAAGACGATGTACGATTACGGTCTCTCGAAAATATACGAGCTTGTAATCAACGCGAACCCATCGCAGGCATTCTTGCTGGACACCAATGACGCGCTTGAGAACACCATGATTATGGCGCACGTACTTGGCCACACGGACTTCTTCAAGAACAACCTGTATTTCACCGGCACGAACCGTCAGATGACGGAATCGGTGACGGTACACGCCGACCGAATCGCGCGATACGAGTTTGAGCATGGACAACTGGCGGTCGAGCGCTTCCTGGACGCGGCGCTGTCATTGAAGGAGTTTGTTGCCCACGATCCGGACAATGCTCCGGCGCGCGCCGAGGATCCTGGCAGTCAGGCTCCTTCAGGACAGCCGGCGACGGTGTACGATGACGTGCTGAGCATGGGTGAGCCTCGGGCCGAGGAGGCGCCGCCGGATCGTGCTCAACGCGTGCCGCAAAGGCCGGAGCACGATCTGCTGTATTTTCTGATCCGTCACGCGCGTGACCTGGAGGACTGGCAGCGCGACGTACTGGCCATTGTCCGCGAGGAGATGCTGTATTTCCTGCCCCAGATGCGCACAAAGATCATCAACGAAGGCTGGGCCAGTCTCTGGCACTATCGGATAATGGAGGCGCTTGAACTGCCGGCGGCCGAGTACGCCGCGTTCTCGCGCCTGCACTCCGGCGTCGTATCGCCCGGCGGGAAGATGCGCATAAATCCTTACTACATCGGCTTCAAGGTGCTGGAGGATATTGAGCGGCGATGGGACAAACCGACCACCGAGGAGCAAGAAACCCTTGGACGCGTGCCTGGCCAGGGACGCGCCAAGCTCTTCGAAGCCCGGGAAACCGAGAGCGATCAGACGCTGCTGCGCAAGTATCTTACCGAGGATCTGGTCCACGAACTGGATCTCTATACCTATAAGCTGGTCGACGACGAATGGCAGGTTGCCGACACGGACTGGCGCGTTGTGCGCGACACGCTGGTAGCGAGCCTCGACAATTTTGGCCTACCGGTGATCGTGATCGAGGACGGTGACTACCGGAATAACCGCGAGCTGTACCTCACGCATCGTTACGAAGGCGTCGAGCTGGATATTCGCTACGCCGAGAAGACGCTGCAACACCTATACCTGATTTGGAACCGGTCCGTGCATCTCGAAACCATGATTGACGGCCGCAAGGTCCGGCTGACGTGCGATGGCCGGAGGAACAGCAAGACCGTGATTTGATGGGCGCCGGCGCGGCCGCGGTTACGTGTTAAGCAGGGTGGACGACGAAAATCGTCCACCCTTATTGCTATATGTTGTATGTTGGCATTTTGCGCTTGCGCTGCTGCCAAGGTACGACATTGGTCACCCGCGAACGATCCCGCGTCAAACAGGCTGTATCGAGCCTCATCCGAATCACATTGATACCGGCCCTGGTCATGGTCGCCCTGCCGGCCACGCCGGCGACCGTTTCAGCGGCGCCCCCCACCGTCGCGTTATCGACGTCAGGGGCGCCTTCGCCGACTGCGCGCACGGCGGCCGGGTCTCACCTCTTGAGCGAGCCCATACTGCCCGCGTACATCTTGTACGTCGCGCGGGCGGGGGATACGGCGCCATCGATCGCCCAGCGCTTCAACGACGCGTCGTGGCTGCTAAGCAAACGGAACGGCGGACTGGATCGCATAGCGCCCGGCCAGCGGATAACCGTATTGGCGTGGCCTTTTGACCGCGCGTACACGGCAGTGGAGGATATCAGGACTGACAAGCCGCAAACGTACGTCGTTGCTCCAGGCGATTCGCTATGGGGAATAAGCGTGTCCCTGAACACGACGATGCACAAGTTGCTGTCGGACAATGGTTTGACGATACACAGCGTGATCGTGCCGGGTATGCGTTTGCTTCTGCACCACTACACCGACCATTGGCGCCGGGTATCGATTCCCTTTGTGGCATCCGCCGGCATCCATACCGGACTCTTGCTCACCGACGTAGCGAATATGGTGGGCGTGGACGCGGCGCTGTTCAAGGCAATGGTATGGAAAGAGTCACGCTGGAAAATGGTGACCGGGCGCAGCGGTGAGATCGGAATGGTCCAAATCATGCCGGCTACCGCGCGTTGGATTGAGCGAACGCTGGTCGGGTTTCCGCTGGAGCC
>JANWHV010000181.1 GCA_025450255.1 Chloroflexota bacterium
ATGGATGGAATAGGGGCGAAGAACTCGAGTGCCTCGGACACGGTCATTTCGAGCACTTCGGCAATGTTCTTTCCCTTGTAGCGTATCTCCAGGGCCTCACGGTTGTACCGCTTGCCTTTGCAGATCTCGCACGGCACATAGACGTCGGGCAGAAAATGCATCTCAATCTTGATAATGCCTTCGCCCGAGCATGCCTCGCAACGGCCGCCCTTCACGTTAAAGGAGAATCGCCCAGGCTTATACCCGCGCACTCTCGACTCCGGCACTTGCGAGAAAAGCTCGCGCAACGGCGTGAACAATCCGGTGTAGGTGGCGGGGTTACTTCTGGGCGTTCTGCCGATCGGGGACTGGTCGATATCAATGACCTTGTCGAGGTGCTCGAGGCCGTCAATGGCCTGATGAATGCCGGCGCGTTGTCGCAACCGGTAGACGTGTTGCGCCACGGCCTTGTACAAGACCTCGTTTACCAGCGTGCTCTTACCGGATCCCGACACGCCGGTCACGCAAGTAAAGGTGCCCAACGGGAAGCGAATCGTTACGTCCTGGAGATTGTTTTCGCTTGCCCCGCGGACTACCACATGCTTGCCGCTGCCGCGCCGCCGTCTGGCAGGTACTGGGACGAACTTTTGTCCAGACAGGAACTGGCCGGTGAGGGACTCGCGGCAGGCCATGATATCGTCAAGCGTTCCAGTAGCCACCACATGCCCGCCGTGCTCGCCCGCCGCGGGTCCGATATCCACGATGTAGTCGGCGGCGCGCATCGTGTCTTCGTCATGTTCGACGACGATGAGCGTATTGCCCATATCGCGCAAAGCGGTCAACGTGTGGAGCAATCGGGCGTTGTCGCGCTGATGGAGGCCGATGCTCGGCTCATCCAGCACATAGAGCACGCCCATCAGGCCGGAGCCAATCTGGCTGGCAAGCCGAATCCGTTGCGCTTCGCCACCAGATAGGGTAGTGGCCGAGCGCTCCAGCATCAAGTAGCCAAGGCCCACGTTTACCAGGAAGCCGACTCGTGCCCGAATCTCCTTGACAATCGGTCTGGATATCGTAGCCTCTCGCTGCGTCAGCGGTACAGGCGCCTCCACCCGAATGTTCCTCAGCGCATGGTGACCATTCAAGGCGGAAAGTCCGGATGTGTGATGCACGGTGGAATCGCCGTGGAATGGGCCGCTGGTCGGCTGGTTCCGTGTGTCTTCGCCTGCTAGCTGAGCGAACCAATGACTGGCGTCATAAATCGAGAGTCTTGAGATCTCGACAATGTTCTTGCCGCCAATCGTCACGGCGAGCGCTTCCGGTTTCAAGCGAGCGCCCTTGCAGGTTGGGCACGGTACATTCGTCATGTACGCTTCCCACTCCTGCCGCAGGTTCTCGCTCTCAGTCTCGCGGTAGCGGCGGTTTAGAATAGGGATGATGCCGTCGAACTTGCCGTCCCACTCGTACACCCGGCCGGATTTGGTGCTGTGCGACATACGGACCTTGGTGTCATCGCCCGGCCCAAAGAGCAGCAGCCGTTGCTGTTCGTCCGTGAGATCTTTCCAGGGCGTCCGCGCGCTGATCCTGTGCAGCCGGCAGAATGACTGGACAAGAGACAGGTGATAGGTGCTCGTGGTACGCGACCACGGATGGATGGCGCCATCACTTATCGACAGCCTTGGATTCGGAATCACGGCGTCGGGGTCAAACTCGAGACGGAAACCGAGGCCGGTACACGCCGGGCACGCGCCGTGCGGGTTATTGAAGGAAAACGTGCGGGGCTCGATCTCGCCCACGCTGATACCGCAGTACACGCAGGCAAAATGCTCGCTGAAGAGTTGTTCGGGTCCATCGATCTCCGACACCAGAACCAAACCGCCGCCGAGCTTTAAGGCTGTCTCGACGGAGTCGGCCAGGCGCGTTGAATCCTCACGCGCATCCTCACCCTCGTCCGCGCGGTCGTGGATCACGAGACGGTCGACCACGATTTCGACGTCGTGCTTCTTGTTCTTGTCCATGGTAATGTCATCGGCCAGGTCATACACGTTGCCGTCCACGCGCACACGTACGAAGCCGTTCCTGCGCGCATCCTCGAGCACGTTCTTGTTCTCGCCCTTGCGCCCGCGGATCACGGGGGCGAGAATCATCACCCGCGTGCCGGGCGTATAGCCGAGCACGGTATCGACTATTTGCTCGATCGACTGCTGGCTGATTTCGCGGCCGCATTTGGGACAGTGGGGATGGCCAATCCGCGCATAGAGCAAGCGAAGGTAGTCGTGTATCTCGGTGACCGTGCCAACCGTAGAGCGAGGATTTCGGCTGGTGCTCTTCTGATCGATCGAGATTGCCGGTGAAAGACCCTGTATGTAGTCGACGTCCGGCTTGTCCATCTGGCCAAGAAACTGGCGCGCGTATGCCGACAAGGATTCGACATAGCGCCGCTGGCCCTCGGCGAAGATTGTGTCGAATGCCAGGCTCGATTTCCCCGACCCTGATAAGCCGGAGAACACCACGAGCTTATCACGGGGAATGGCAATGTCGATATTCTTCAGGTTGTGCTCGCGCGCTCCGCGCACGATTAGCTGGTCTTGAGGCATGTGTTCCAGTATAACCTTTGACGTTGGGATTATCGACACTCGCATGCGGATAAGTCGGGCACATTGGCAGCCGGCGCAAGCGTTTTAGAGTAACACAACGGGCCGCGTTCGGGGCAAACCGAAAGGCTCCGCGACGTTCTCGCGGAGCCTTGTAATCCGTGTACCGGGGTTAGGGAAGGCTTAGGTTTCGCTGCAATCGTAGAGAATTGAGTTGCGTGAGCGGCAGCGCCCGCACGCCACAACCGTGTCGCTTGCTTTCATTTCCCAGGCATTGGCAATCGCATTCTGATCGTCGCGCTTCACCCAGAAGGTCCGCCGATTTCCGCACGCGATGCAGACAGGAACGCGGCCCATTACCCGACCCTCGAAGGGAGCTTCCTGGCGCTTAAGCAACCGTGGCATCTTTATTCCTCATCTCAGCTACGTCTTAACCCGGTCGCTCCCTGCAACGCCTGCGTTTCCGCATTCGCGATCGTGGAGCTGATCGTCCTACAATAGGTTCCGCGCTTCCCTCATTTGAGCGGAAGCCGTTGCGCTCTTGGCGCACTCTCATAGTATGGCGGGGAGATTATTGCAGCATTGCGGTCACGTTAAGGAATCGTAATCTCAATTGTGACTTTAATAACACACGTGCCGCCCTGCCGCGCGCGCATAAGTGCCTAACTTCCTGGCGGCGCGATAGGCGGTCAAGCGTCGCGGTTACGCTATGGAGCGAGTCCGTATCGCAGCGCTAGCCTCTGATATGTGGAGTGATACGCATTGCCCATCCGCTCGGACCCGTACAATTCTTCGGCCCGCTGCCTTGCAAATTCAACGAACGCTTCCCGCACTTCGGTATCGCCCATGAGCTCGCGTATTCGTTCTCGCAGCACGGCTGGATCCCTGGGGTCGAAGTAGAGGGCGGATTCTTCCCAAACGGCCCGATACGACGCCGTGTCGCTCAATAATAGGCAGCAACCAGCGAGCGCAGCCTCAATTGCTTCAAGTCCGCACGGGTCATAGACGGCGGGAGACACGTAAATGCTGGCGTTCTCGAAGAACTTGCGCCGAGCCAGGTTGGACAACATACCGGTGTATTGCACCCGATCGTGAGGCGGGTAAATAAAGTAGGCGCCAGGGGGGGCCAGGCTGCCCACTGCCGCGAAGGAACGGTCTCTCATGCGCACCGCCGCGGACTGAAAGCAGGCAACGTTTACCGCTGAGTCCCACAGCCGTCCAGCCATCACGACGTCGATGGCGCGCGGCGACGATACGCCACCGGGATGCGCGGGCAGGCCATAAGGAATAACGCGCACCACGCCTCGGTAATCCAGCCAGCGGCTGAGTGAGTCCGCGACAAACGTGCTTGGCGCGACGACACAAGCAGCGGCGGCAAGGCCCTGCTGGATTAGTTGGAGGTACGAGGCGTCGACCAAAGGCGGAGACTCGCCCTCGACGCTGGCTCGGCGGCCGCACAAATCGCCATGCGACACGACGATAACGGGCATGCCGCTAACGCCGATTTCACCCAGATGGTGTTCGTTGACGTGCAAGACGTGGGCTCGCCAACGGAGCGTGATGCGTAGTATTTCCTCGCGAGCTTCGGCGTAGACGCGGGCGGGGGCGCCGTCAGTTTCGTGTGGGATGTCCAACTGGTCGATTTCAACGCCGGCCCCGTTCGGCGCTTGGGCGCGCGGCGCCATGGCAAGCTGTTCCTCGCCCGGAAGCGCACCCAAGATGAGAAGCAGCACTTCGACCCCGTGGCGAGCCGCAAGTTCGTCGGCCAGCGTCACCGTATACTGCCAGATGTCCGGATCGGCGCTTGATGTAATAAGAACGCGCATGCGCTACTATTCCCGCCGATCGGTGTGGATATTTGTCGCGGGAAGCGCGGCCTCCGCGCGCCTAACCGCCCAAGCCGACTGGAGCAATTGCCTTCTGCCCTGGCGATTCGGCATGGTCGGCGACGAGATAGAGCTCTTGCTCGACATCTCCGCCGAATGCCTGTGGCTGGTATCCGCGTCCGACACCGAAATAGGTAAGCCCTGCCCTCCTGACGGTGTCCGGTTCATAGAGATTTCGTCCATCGTAGAATATTGGCGTGCGCATGGCCGCGTGGATCCGCGTCAGGTCCAGAGCGCGAAACTCGCGCCACTCGGTGATCAGCACGAGCGCGTCCGCGCCGCCGGCCACTTCATACGCGTCGGCGCAATACGTGACGTCTGTCACGAGCTGGCGCGAATTCTCTTCGGCTTGAGGATCGTACGCCGCGATTGTCGCGCCCTCGGCCTGGAAGTGCTTGATGATGTCGACCGCCGGAGCCTCGCGCATATCGTCGGTGTTTGGCTTGAACGCAAGGCCGAGCAGGCCAATGTGCTTGCCCTGCAGATTGCCCAATGCCTCGCGCACTCTCGAAACGGCGTGCAAACGTTGGTCATTGTTGATGTCCAATACCGCCCGAAGGAGTTGCGGGTGACACCCACTGAAGTCCGCCATATGGGCAAGCGCCTTCACGTCCTTGGGAAAGCAACTGCCGCCGAATCCCAGCCCGGCGTCCAGAAACGCGCCGCCAATGCGCTTGTCGTAACCCATGCCCGTGGCTACTTCCTTCACGTCGGCGCCGAGGCGCTCGCAAATGCGCGCGATCTCGTTGATGAAGGAGATACTCGTAGCCAGGAAGGCATTGGAGGCATATTTGATCATCTCCGCGGTACGGAGATCGGTAATCATCACACGGCAGCGAAGGGTGAGGTAGAGTTGCGCGACGGACTCCGCGGCGTGCTGGTCCGTCGACCCCAATACGACGCGATCGGGCTGCATGAAGTCTGCCAGCGCGTTTCCTTCGCGGAGAAATTCAGGATTGGATACCACGGAAAACGTGGCGTCGACGCCGCGATATTTTTCGACGATCGCGGATACCCAATCGCCCGCGCCGATAGGTACGGTGCTCTTATTAATGATGATTGTGTACCCGGTCAGCGCTTTCGCTATGCGCTGTGCGCACGCGCGCACGGCCCGAAGATCGGCCCGGTCGGATCCGGCGTGTGTAGGCGTGCTAACGGCGATAAAAACAAACTCGGCCTCGGCCAGGGCTGTATCATACGCGACTGTGTCGTCGGACGCGACAAAACTCAACCTGCCCGCGGCCTGGTTGTGCATTACAAGCTCGGTTAGCCCTGGCTCGTAAATGGGCATCTCACCCTTGCGCAGGTTAGCAATCTTCGCCGCGTCGATATCCAGACATGTCACATTGTTTCCCAGGTCGGCGAAGCACGTGCCCGTGGTGAGACCGACATAGCCCGTACCGACTACACAGATTCGTCGCATTATACTCGTGCCTTCCAAATCACCCTGACGGGCTTGCGCGACTCGCGTGGCCAAATAATCCGCGGAACGTCGTTTGCGCGCCGCGAGCGCCCAATATCATCAGCGAATGCTAGCAGGATTGGAAACGACCGCCAAACCCTAGCGGATCTCGAAGCCACGTCCTGGCCGGTTTTCAGGGCTAATTGGCGTAATTGAGACATCCCTGACGCGCGCGCCCGGCGGGCCTCGGCGGATCGCTTGCTCCATCGACGCGATCGCCTGATCATTGCCTTCCGCCTCAAGTTCCAACCTGTTTGGATCCGCGAGATTCGCCACCCAACCGGTCAAGCCAAGGTCCATGGCGCGCCGCCGCACGAAGATCCGAAAGCCGACGTTCTGCACATGCCCGCTGACGACGGCGCGAATTCGCTTAGTCATTGGCTTCACCGGCGTCATCGACGGCTGGGCCGGCTTGCCGCATGGACGCCGGTCGCCGCTTCGCCCGTTGTACATCGGCCAGGTGCTGATCCGGAGGTCGATAGTGTTCATGGAAGCGCGAACGGAACGCCTGGAACGTGCCGTCGCAAATACTGGCTCGTATATCGGCAATCAATGACGTCATAAACCAGAGATTGTGAATGGTAGCCAAACGATACGCCAGCAGTTCCTCGCAGCGGAACAAATGATGAAGATATGCTACTGAAAACCGCTTGCAGGTCGGGCAGCCGCAGCGTGAATCGGGAGGCGAGTCGTCGATCGCGTGTCGCGCGTTCCGCAGGTTGACTCTGCCCAGCCGCGTCAACAAGGTACCGTTCCGCGCGATTCGCGTTGGGAGCACGACATCAAACATGTCGATACCGCGCGCCACGCCTTCGACTATGTCTTCCGGCGCGCCAACTCCCATCAGATAGCGGGGCCGATCGGCTGGCAGCTCAGGCTCAAGTGCTTCAAGTATGTGGTGCATGGCATCTTTCGGCTCGCCCACGCTGAGACCGCCGATTGCATAACCGGGAAGCTGAAACTCGCGCAGCGTTCTGGCGTGGCGCACGCGCAAATCCGCGAACGTTGCTCCCTGGATGATGCCGAAGAGCGCCTGATCGCCTCTGTTCCGCGCCCGGATGCTCCGTTCCAGCCAGCGCGTGGTCCGCTCCATCGCGTCTCGCGCTTGTTCTAACGTTGCGGGCAGCGCGATGCATTGGTCGAGCGGCATGACGACATCGGCGCCAATATTCTCTTCGAGACGCTGGACCGACTCAGGCGTGAACCTATGCGTCGATCCATCGATATGGGATCGAAAGATTACGCCATCGTCATCGATCGTTCTCAAGTGACCAAGGCTGAACACCTGGAATCCACCGCTGTCGGTGAGGATCGGACCGGTCCACTGCATGAAGTGGTGAAGCCCACCCAGCGCCGCGATCGTCTCGGTTCCCGGCCGAAGCGTCAGGTGATAGGTGTTGGCGAGGATGATCTGGGCATTCACCGCGCGTAAATCGTCGGGACTTAGCGACTTCACGGTGCCATTGGTGCCGACCGGCATGAACACGGGCGTCAACTCGGCGCCATGAGGCGTGCTCAAGGATCCGGCTCGCGCCGAGGGAGCGGATCTCGCCTCTACAGAGAACGCGAAGGGGTGCTCGCCTGAGTCGTGCATCACATTGCGCTGAATAACGGGTGTAATGTGCCGCCATTTACCAGGACATACAGCACACCGCCGACCAAATATGGCCCATAGGGAATGGTGGTTCCGAGCGCGGACCGCTTGATTGCGACCATAATTACGGCGCCAATCCCACCAAACAACGCTCCTACGGCGAGCGCGAGTACAAGCAGCGGATATCCGCATATCGCGCCAATCAGCGCCGCGAGCGTCACATCGCCGCCCCCTAACGCTCCCTCGCCAAAGGCGATACGAGCAAGCGCCGCAAGCGCCAGGAAGACGACAAAGCCAAGCGCGCCGCCCATCAGGCTGCTCAAGATGCCGAGATTTGGCCAGGCGGGACTGAATGCAAGCGCGAAGATGATAGTCGGGTAGACCAGCAGGGTGGGAATTAACCTATGCTGAAAATCGATCAAGGCGACCGCCAGGAGTACAAAGGACTCAACCGCCGCGCACAGGAAAAGATTGCTCCAGCCGAATTGTCGATACAAGAGTACGGCAACAAATGCCGCGATAATTTGCACGACAACGGTCAAATACCATGATGAGCGCATCTCGCACGTACCGCACTTGCCACGAGCCAGGAGCACGCCAAACCAGGGGATGCGGGCTCCACTCGCCTGGGGCTTGCCGCAAAATGGACATATGGGTGAAGGCCAGAGCGAACGATTGAATGTAAAATGATCCGCCATGCCGCCAATCATCATGCCGGCCGCGGAGCCAAGAACGGTGGCCGCCACTTCACCAAAAAGATCGTAGTGCATTGTGTCGCGGCTACGATCCGGAAAGAATCGCGCCAGGCGAGGTCGTTGCCCCATCCCGATCGCTGAAGCGATGCTCTACCGTAATTGGCTGGGCGCCTTCGACCCGCACGGTAGCTCCTCCGGATGGGACCAGGTTATCGAGCGTGCGCGAATATTTGCTATGCGCGGGCATGGTAACCGTCCAATATGTGCCGCCGCCTTTATCGCCGGTCACGCGGACCGAGACCAGTGACGTCACGGCGCTGGGGTTCAATATTGCTAGCGTCTCGCTCATGCCCCTGCCCGCCAAGCCGCCGATGAAGGCCCATGATTTTGCAGTTGTCGCGCTACCGATGGTTGCCGTGGGCAAGCCCGCCACGGGATACCACTCCGTGCCCACCAGAATCGGGCTGCTGGAGTCAACCTGGGCGGCGACCACGTCCGCGCTCGTAAGGACGCTGAGCGGTACGCGGACCTCCGAGAACGCGGGAACGGCCCGCTGCAACCAGGGGCCGCTTCCTTCATCGAGCGCGGTGCGAATGGTCGCCAGCGTCGCGTTATTCGACGGGTTAAACAACGTTACCGCCCCCCCAGTGCCGCCATGGACCTCCGGCAGATACCAGTGGCCCGCCGTTATGACCGTGCCGGGCACGTTGACGAGGCGTGTTTGGTCAGTGGTCGTGGCAATGCGTTCGGCGGCGACCACCTCGCTTGAGAAAATGGCGAGCGGTCCGCGCAGCGTATCGGCGGCTCCGAGTTGATAGGTATATTGGCGGAGGGGTGGCACTTTGAGCGTTAGATCGGCGGCACAGCAGGCGCCGGAAGTGAAACCGACGCGAACATGGGCGACGACGGTTTCTTCATGAGGGTTGAAGAGCACAAGCTGCTGCACGGATGGCGAGCCAACCGGCATGCCCGCGAAATACCAGATACGCGCCGTTCTCGCGGCGCCCGGGTCACCGATTAATCCTGCCTGGGTGGCGCCGAATCGCTCGACCACGACCCGGCGATCGGCTTCAACGGCAGTGGAAAACCCGGTGCCCGGCGCGACCTTATTCAAGGCCAATATTTGCCTGCCGCCGCTTTGCAGCGTGAACTGCAAAACCCGTCGCGCTGAATCTGGCCGGTAGAGGGTTACGCGCACGTGCGCATTGTCAGACCCGGGATTGTACAACGCGACGGTGTCGCGCATCGACCCAGCAGTCGACCCTTCCGACAGATAGGCTTGATAGTCTAGGGCGCCGATCCAGGGAGAAGCAACGAGCTGTCCGTTTCCACCTGGTATCTCCACCGTGGGTAGCGCGGTCGCCACCGGCGCCGCCGTGGAGGTTGGCGCCGCGGTGGTCGGTGTGGCCCGGGGCGTGGATTCCGCGCCACTTGTAGCTGTCTGCAGCGGCGATCCGCTTTTGACCATGATGTTTACCCAGGCCTGATGCGGAAATGCCTGTCCCGAGGCGTTAGACATTTGCCAGAAACTGGTATACACGCCCGTACTTGTCGGCGCCGTCATAGAAACGCTAATTACGGCAGTCAGGCCTGGCGCGGTGTCCGGGACGTTTACTGCCGTGGCGCTTGACATGAGCGTTCCCGCCTGAAAGCGCCAGGTATATCCATGGCGCCAGGTGGTAGCGCCAATGTTTTTCAAGCGCCACGTCTTCACGAAATGCGTTCCAGGCTGAAAAACGGTCCCATCCGGCACGCTTATGTCGCCGGAGTAAATGGCGGCATCGCCTGCATCAAGTTGAGGCTGGGAAGATCGGGAAGCGGACACCCTGCCGGCCGGAAGCGTGCCTCGCACCAGAAAGACACGGGGGGCGTTTGGCAAGCCGGCGTCGCGGCCATGCGTACCAACACGAGCCACAGGCGAGCTCCCGTACGACGGAGAAACGCGTGCCGCCGCGACAGCGGTTTGCGGTAGGATCGCCAGTACCGTAAGCGCGGCCGCGGCCAATTGCACGATGCCGACATCGCGCAATCGGCCGGACTCTG
>JANWHV010000182.1 GCA_025450255.1 Chloroflexota bacterium
GCCGCCAGGGCGCTATGTTGACCGGGGGCGACATAAAATAGCCGCGGCGCCGGCATGCTTAAACACATGCCGGCGCCGCGGCTATTCGACTTCCAACTCGTCGAGGACGTCGATCACGCCGTCGATACGCGACGCGACTTCAGCCGCGTTGTCGGTGTCGTCAAGGGTCTGCACGATCCCCCTCAATGTCACGACGCCGTCTTCAGTGCTGACATGAATGCGCAACATGCTCGTCGCGGCGTCGGAGCGCAGTAGCCGCCGAACCCGCGCCGATATCTCATCATCGGTGATTGGTCCACGCGACGTTTGGCCAACATCGTCGTCATCACCGTCATCCATGTCTTCAGGTACTTCGGCGCCATCGTCGCCAAGTGGGACAATTGGCGGGTCAGTCGGCGGATCGAATGCCGAATCATCGTCCACCGCCCCCATGTCCCGTTCTGGGGCATAGTCGTCGTCCGCCATCGAATCTTCCGTGTCAATGTTACGATTCACGTTGCTCACCCCCACGGCATGCCGCCGGAATAAATGCCTCAATGACACCGGCTACCGCCTCAGCCTAACAGCACCCGCGTAAGCCTGCAATCGGTCGGACGCCCGAAGTTCATCTGGTACACTAACGGGGTCAGCTGGAGGGAGGCGAAAGACGGTCGTCGAGGTCTCAACCATTGCCAAACGAGCAGAGACCGTGCTGTCCGTGCCCGGCCCGCCGGCGGTCGTGGAGCCCACCAGCATCCAGGACGTCGCGAATGCGCTTGTGGAGGTTAGCGCCAGCAACGGCGCCGTGGTGCCATGGGGCGGGGGAACGCACCAGGAGATAGGCAGTCCCCCCAAGCGTTGCACGACCGTTCTCAGCATGGGTGGGCTTCGCGGTATTTTGGCGTACGCGCCCGAGGACTTAACCGTGTCCGTCAACGCCGGCACCACGATGGCCGAATTGCACGCCGTGCTGTCTGAGCACGGACAATTTCTACCGCTTGACGTTGCCCAACCGGACTTGTCGACGGTCGGCGGCGCCGTCGCGACCGGCGCATCGTCGATTCGACGCTCCAGATTCGGCGGTGCTCGCGACATGGTGATTGGCGTTACCGTTGCCCTCGCGGATGGAACGGTCTGCAAGGCAGGCGGCCAGGTGGTAAAGAACGTCGCCGGCTACGATTTGTGCAAGCTCTTTACCGGATCCCTGGGGACGCTGGGCGTTTTGGTTTCAGTGAACTTCAAAGTATTTCCACGGCCAAAGGTATCTCGCCTGGTTCACGGAACCTTTGAAACACCCGCCGGCGCCTTCAAATGCGCCCGCGACCTGCTTCGTGTAAGCCAATATTATTCGTTCATATTGGTCGAAGCCGCCGGCGCGGCCGCCGCTTCACATGTATGGGCACTTGCCGAGGGCTTTAGCGGCGTATTGGAATTGCAGATAGCGGCGGCACGGGAGCGAGTCGCGACACGGCAGGGCGCGATCGAAATCCTGGCCGGCGCGGAGGTACACGAAGCCGTGGCTCGATTGGTGGTATGCCGGGAGTCGTCTCGGGACGATGGGTTGCTACTACGGGGGGCTGTAAAACCGGCGCAACTCGAATACGTGTGGGAGGCGGCGGGCGCGGCGCTTCCGGAGGATTGTTTCATGCGCCTGATTGGCGACGCCATAACCGGCACATACAGCATCGCGTGTCGGCGCCCAGGCGACAATGCCGTGATGGCATTGGCGCTCGGTGAAGCCAGGGCGGCACTGCGAGCGATTGGCGGGCATCTCACCGTCTCCGGTGGCGAGCCCGCGCTACGCGCCGGGCTCGATCCATGGGGCGCGACTTCAGGCGGCGAAGCGCTATCGCGCCTGATCAAATCGCGACTGGACCCCGCGGGCATTTTGAACCCAGGACGACATGCGTTTGGAATCTAAATCATGCAAGTAGACAATTTACCGCATGTCTCCATGGCCGACCTTCGTTCATGCGTGCATTGCGGATTCTGCCTGCCCACATGTCCGACGTATCAGGTGTTCGGCGTGGAGATGGACTCTCCACGCGGGCGTATCATGCAGATTGAGGCCGCCAAGCGCGGCGAGATCGCGCTTGACGATCCCCAGTTGCAACAACATATCTCTCTGTGCCTGGCGTGCCGAGCGTGCGAAACCGCGTGCCCGTCGGGTGTGCCGTACGGCAGAATCGTCGAAGGCGCCCGTGCGTCGCTGCCGCCGCCCAGCCCAACATTTGGCCTGATCCAGCGGCTTGTTTTACGGGGTGTGTTCGCGCATCCGACCATGCTCGATCTGGCGGGGGCCAGCATGCGATTGTATCAGCGCGGCGGTGCGCAACGGATCGTGCGGCGGTTTGGATTGCCTGGAAAACTTGGCGAAATGGAGTCGTTGCTGCCGCGTGCCCAGGGTGGGGTCGTGCAGCGGGCGCGGAAAACCCATTATGCGGCGACTGGCCGGTCGCTGAAGCGGGTCGCGCTGTTGCGCGGCTGCGTGATGCAGCAATTCTTTGCCACGACGAATGAGGCTACGGCGCGCGTGCTGGCGGTGAACGGGTGCGAAGTTGTGGCCCCCTCAAGCGCGCGGTGTTGCGGCGCGCTGCACGTTCACGCCGGCGACCGTTCCGCCGCCCAGGCGCTTGCTCGCAAAAACGTCGACGATTTCATGGCGCTGAACCCCGACTACATCGCGGTAAACGCGGCAGGCTGCGGATCGACGCTCAAGGAGTACGGAGAGTTGCTCGCGGACGACCCGGACTACAGCGAGCGTGCCCAAGAGTTTTCACGGCGCGTTCGAGATATTAGTGAACTGCTAGTGGAACTCGAATTCCGGCCACCCCGGATCGGATTCCGCGGCCGGGTGACCTATCAGGACGCCTGCCATTTGGCGCACGCGCAACGCGTTCGCGATCAGCCTCGAGCCCTATTGCGCAGCATCCCAGGGCTTGATCTGGTTGAAATGCGCGACTCCGATAACTGCTGCGGCAGCGCGGGCATCTACAATGTTACGCAGCCGGACACCGCAATGGAGCTACTGAATAGGAAAATGGACAGCGTCCTGGCAACCGAGGCGGGCTTGCTTGCCGCCGCTAACCCGGGCTGTACGATTCAGCTCGCGGCGGGAATCCGCCGGCGCGGCGCGCGTGTTCGGGTCGTGCATCCAATTGACTTATTGGACGCGGCATATCGCGCCGAACAGCGTTACCGGCCCTCGCAAGCGCCTGGGAGCGGCGGCTGACCGTGGCCGGCCAATTGTTCGGAAAGCTCGTGTTGAGCGTGGCGTCACGCCCCAGCGTGCATGAATTCGCCGCGACTTCATCCGTCACGAGCCCTCTTGTACACCGCTTCGTCGCCGGCGCGACGCTCGACGACGCCATGCGGGCCGTCCGCCACATCGCAGCGCGCGGAATGACCGTGGCACTGGATAACCTAGGCGAAAACACCACCAGCGAAGCCGACGCGGACCACGCGACGCGGGAAGTACTAGAGGCGCTTGAGCGCGTACACGCTGAACAGGCGCAGGCATATATATCGTTGAAGTTGACTCAGCTTGGCCTGGACATTGGCGAACACATCGTATTTGGCAACATGGAACGCGTACTCGAACGCGCGTCCGGCCTTGGCAACTTCATTCGGCTGGACATGGAGGGCTCAAGCTATACCGCGCGCACGCTTGAGATCTTTGAGCAACTGCGCGAGAAACACGATAACGTCGGCATCGTGCTACAGGCGTATTTGTACCGGACCATGCAAGACGCGAGAAGCCTCACCGATCGGGGCGCGCGTATCCGTCTGTGCAAGGGCGCGTACAACGAGCCGCCGCACATTTCGTTCAGACGGAAGCGGGACACGGATCGAAACTACACCAGAATCATGGAATACCTGCTCGATAGCGGGCATGCGCCCGCGTTCGCTACCCATGACCCTGCGATTATCGACCATGCCATTGCTTATGTACATAGCAAGGGCATTCCGCGTGATAGGTTTGAGTTTCAGATGCTGTACGGAGTGCGTCGGGATTTGCAGGAGTCATTGGTGGACGGTGGATTCAATGTACGTGTCTATGTGCCATACGGTTCGCAATGGTACCCTTACCTGACTCGGCGGCTGGCCGAGCGCCCGGCGAACCTTCTATCCATGGTGAAAAGCGTTCTCAGCGAGCGGCACTTAGGAATGTGACGTGCCGCCGGTCCGTGCGTCGTCAAGGTAGTCTTTACGGGGCAGCACATTCGACGACGCGTCCGTGACGGCGCGGACGGCTCTACGACGCAGGGAGGTATGGCGACAATGCCTACGCCGGTCACAATGCCCCAACTTGGCGAGTCCGTAACCGAAGGAACGGTGGTCAAATGGCTGAAGCAGGAAGGTGACGCGGTCGAGCGTGACGAACCCCTGTTTGAAGTCACGACCGACAAGGTAAACGCCGAGATGCCGTCGCCCTTCGCGGGTGTGTTACTGCGCAGAGTCGTAGACGAAGGCGCCGTAGTGCCGATTGGCGCGCTGGTTGCCGAGATCCTTGAGCCTGGTGAAACTGGCGAGGTACCGGTATCCGCGGAACCGGCGACGGCGATGGGCGTGGATGGGTCAAATGGGGCGACAGTGCAAACCGACTCCGTCGACGACGGCGCCCACGCCGCGGTCGAGGAGAACGAACGGCGCCGGTATTCCCCGGTAGTGCGTAAGTTGGCAAGCGAGCATGGCATTGACCTCAGTGGGCTGACGGGCAGCGGTTTGGGTGGACGCGTCACTAAGGACGATGTGCTGGCATATTTGGCACGTGGCGTGGCTACTCCTGCCTCCGCCGGTGTGGCTGGGCAGCCAGATGGCGCGACAGACCGGGTAACGCGCGACATGGTGCTCGAGTACATAAAAGGGCTTACACCGTCGCGGCCCGCTTCAGGTGGCGATCAAGCATCGACGCCGGCTCTGGTGTCACGCGAACAGACAGGAGCGCCCGTGCCATCGTCGTCCATAACGGGGCAGCCTTCAGTGGCGATCGACGCGCGATCGGAAGCCACGGCACAGCCAGGCGAAACGTCAATGCCACTTACCGCCATGCGACGATCTATCGCCGAGCATATGGTGCGAAGTAAGACAACGGCGCCACATGCTACTACGGTCACCGAAGTCGACATGACGGCGCTGGTGCGGTGGCGCGAGGCGAACAAAGAATCGTTCAGGGAGCGTCACGGTGTTGAAATCACCTACATCACGTTTGTTACTCACGCGGTGTTAGGGGCCTTGCGGCGCTTTCCTCTGTTGAACTCCTCGTGGGGCGGCGACAAGATTGTAGTCAAGCAGCAGCTAAACATCGGCATTGCGGTCGGGCTTGAGGACGGCCTTCTCGTTCCCGTGATACATGGCGCCGACGAGAAGAGCCTGATTGGCCTGGCACGCGCGGTTGCCGAACTCGCGGGACGTGCACGGTCCGGGAAGCTGACACTCAACGACCTACAGGGCGGCACGTTTACCGTCAAC
>JANWHV010000183.1 GCA_025450255.1 Chloroflexota bacterium
CCCCGGCTACTATCTGGCCAGCGCGTGGACCGGGGCCGGAGCGAAAACGCCCGGCGATCACCTGCTCGTGCTGGTAACGCGAACCTCGGTCACCCTGAAGATCGGCCAGCAGCAGGCATTCGTGTGGGCGACCGACCTCAAGACCGGGAAGCCGGTGCTGGGCGAGTCGGTCCACGTCGTGGACCGAAAAGGCCACGTGTGGGCATCGGGCACGACGAACGGCGACGGCATTTTCCAGGCCACCGTACATGGTCTCAAGAGCGGCGACTCGCTTTTGCAGCATACGATCGTCGCGCAACTCACGCACGGCGGCGATGTGGCCGCGGCCTCTCTCGACTGGAACAGCGGTGTCGGTCCCTGGGATTTCGAGCTGCCGTTCACCAGCTATCTCCAACCAGTACGCATGTATGTAAACACGGAACGGCCGATTTACAGGCCTGGGCAGCCCATCTACTTCAAGGGCATCGCGCGCCAGGACAATGATGGCCGCTACGCCACACCGTCCACGGGTACGCCGGTCGACGTGACGTTCCAGGATGGCCGGCAAAACACAATCTACAAGACACGCCTGCTCCTGGATCGCTTTGGCGGCTTCAACGGTAAGCTGGCGCTCAGCCCCTCCGCCGGGCTGGGCAGCTACAGCGTCAGCGCGGCCATTGGCGTCAGCACCGGCAACGCATACTTCCAGGTATCGGCGTACAAGAAGCCGACATACGCCGTCACCGTGGTCAGCGATCGCGGCCAGAACGCCAATTACAGCCAGGGCGAGCATATCGGCGTCCAGGTGCGCGCCCATTACTTCTTCGGCGCCCCACTCGCGGCCGCCCCGGTGAAGTGGGACTACACGCAAAGCGATTTCACCTTCAGCAGCGCGATGTTCCCGGAGTACACGTTCGGTCAGAACGACTACGCGAACAGCAACCAGCAGCCGTCGAACGGCCAGCAAGTGACGCAGGGCGGCGGCAAAACCGACAGCCATGGCGACTTCCACTTCACGGTGCCCGCGAATATCAAAAGCTCCCCGGTCAGCCAGCAGTTCACGCTGGAGGCGATTCTGACCGGGCCGGATAACCAACAGGTGGCCCAGAACACGCAGGTCGTGGTACACAAATCCTCCGTCTACGTGGGGATCAAGCCCGCGGATTATGTCGCGACGGCAGGAAAGACTAACACCGTGCGCCTGGTAACGGTCGCCGACGACGACCAGCACGTCGCGGCGGGCGTGCCGGTCACCGCGCGGCTATACAAGCGCGTCTGGCTCAGCAGCTTTGTCCGCGATAGCAACGGCTTCTACTACTGGCAAGACCGGCACAAGGACACGCTCGTCACTACCTACCATGTGCACAGCAATAGCCAGGGCAAGGCAGCGGTGAACGTCGTGCCCAAGGATGGCGGCGAGTATCTGCTGGTCGCCACCGCCACGGATCCGACCGGCCGGCAGTCGGTCAGCTCACTCTCGCTGTGGGCCGTGTCGGCCGGGCAGGCGTACGTGCCGTGGCAGACGCAAAACAACGATCGCATCAAACTGGTTTCGGACAAGAATTCGTACAAGCCGGGCGACACGGCGCGCATCCTGGTAACGGCGCCGCTGGCGGGGATGACCGCGCTGGTGACGGTGGAGCGCGGCGGCGTGCTGAGCCATCAGTTGGTGAGGCTGCCGACGAACAGCTCGACCATCAGCCTGCCGATCCTCGGCTACTACGCGCCGAATATCTACGTGAGCGTGACCCTGGTGAAGGGACCGGGCAAGGACACGAACATACCGGTCTGGAAGATGGGCTACATATCGCTGCCGGTGGATGTATCGGCGCGCAGCCTGCATGTCGCAATCAAGGCATCGACGACCAAAGCCACGCCGGGCCAACAGGTCAGCTTCGACGTGCATGCCACCGACGCGGACGGACACGGCGTGGCGGCGCAATTCGCCGTCTCGCTGGTCGACAAGGCTGTGCTGTCGCTAGCCGCCAACGGCAACCCGGACCTGATGCAAACGTTCTACACCGAACGCGACCTGGGCGTCGAAAGCGCCGCCTCGCTTACCCTGTATATCGATCGCTTGAACCTGAACCAGAAAGTAGGGTCAAAGGGCGGCAGCGGCGGCGGCGGTGGAACCCAGGGGCCGACACGCATCAACTTCGCGGATACCGCGTACTGGAACCCATCCGTGGTAACCGATGGCAACGGTAACGCCAGGGTCACGTTGACGCTGCCCGACAACCTCACAACCTGGACGTTTACCGCAATCGGCGGCACGGCCAGCACGCTGGTTGGGCAGAACAGCATGGATGTGCTCAGCACCAAGGATCTGCTGCTCGATCCCGCCCTGCCCCGCTTCCTCACGCTCGGCGACTCCGCCGTCGCCGGGGCGGTGGTGAATAACCTCACGAGCGCGGCGCAGCACGTCCAGGTAACGCTACACGCCGGCAACGGCGGATCGAGCGCGGACTACCACAGCACGGTCGACGTGGCGGCGGGAGGATCCCAACTCGTGCAGTGGCCGATCACGTCGAGCGCAATCGGTACGCAAACCTTCCTGTTCACCGCGCAATCGACGACGGACCCCAGTCTCAGCGATCGGCTGCAAGTGAGCCTGCCGGTGCGGGAAAACAGCATCCCGGTCGTGGCGGCCAGCAGCGGACTTTTCAAAACCTCGATTACGCAGACCGTGCAGATACCGGCCGGCACGATACGCAACGAGGGCGACCTGTCAGTAACGCTCGCGCCATCCCTCGTATCGGGCTTGAATGAGGCCACGGATTACCTGGCGCGGTACCCCTATAACTCGACGGAACAAACAAGCAGCGACCTGTATGGCCTGGCGCAGGCGCTTCGCTTACCGCGAAACATAAGCGGACTCAGCGCCGCCACTGCTGCAGGCGCTCCCCAGGCGGTCAGTAGCGCCTTGCAACGACTGTATGGCTTCCAGAATCGCGACGGCGGCTGGGGCTGGTGGCCTGAGGATCTCAGTGACCCCTATGTGAGCGCCTGGGTGCTCGACAGCCTCCTCACAGCCAGGAGCGCGAGCTACACGGTCGACGCGAAGGTGTTGAAGAGCGCAATAGGCTATGCACGGAATTGGGCCCTCAAGCCCGCTTCAGCGAACAGCGGCTATTTCGACTATCTCGCGGACTCCACGTATACGCTCGATCTACAAGCGTACGTCACTTACTTGCTTGGGCGCGCGGGCGCGCCGGACACCGGTCTTGCCGGCAGCCTCTCTTCCCACCGCCAGAACATGCTGCCGTTCGCGCGAGCATATCTGGCACTGGCCATCGCCCAGCAGGCAGGCAACTTCGACCAGCGGGTCCGCGTGCTGGTGAGCGACATCTCGGCGGCAGCGCAGCAGTTTGGCAACGTGGCGCACTGGTCGGACAAAGCGCCAGACTGGCTCATGATGGAGGACAGCGTCTCCGCTACATCCATTATCCTCGACGCCCTGGTCCAGGTCGATGCCAAGAATCCGCTGGCACTCGCCTCGGCGCGTTGGCTGCTATCGCAGCGGGTGGATGGCGCCTGGGGCAATACGCACAGCACGGCGCGGGCAATCGGCGGCCTGGTGGATTACGCCACGCGAAACCAACCCGCCAGCGGAAATACCACCTTCAGTATCCAGGTGAACGGCGCCACTATTGCCGGCGGCAGTGTGACCAATGCCAATCGCGGCGTCGCGCGGACATTCTCGGTACCGATCGCCTCCCTCGGCGCCGCCTCGACGGCGAAAGTAACCCTGCAGCAGCGTGGCGGGACCGGCGCCGTAGCCTACAATATTGTGTTGCACAGCTATCAGTCGATCCAGGCCGTGCCGGCGGTCGAGCATGGCATCAGCGTCAGCCGGCAATACCAGGCAGTTGATGGCAGTCATAGCCAGGCGGGATCGCAAATCCGCGTGGTGCTGACGGTCACCGCGCCGGAGGACCTGTATTACCTGCGCATCGAGGATCCCTTGCCCGCCGGCGCCGAGCCGGTCGATCCCTCGTTGCTCACCACCAGCGTCCTCAGCGGCATTACCTCGCAGACCACGATCCCCAAGGGCACCACGAATCTGGCCTGGTACGTCTCGCACACGGAGCTACGCGACGACCGCGCCGCGCTGTTCGCCGACTTCCTGCCCGCGGGCACATACCAGTACAGCTACCAGATCCACCTGACCAGCGCAGGTAGTTATCACGCCCTGCCGACCCAGGCGTACATGCTGTATTTCCCGGATATATACGGGCACGGACCGGGGAAGATTTACACGATTACGGCGCACTAGCACCAGGGTGATGGGCGGATCAGCCACCCATTTCAACAGTAGTAAAGGCCGGCAATTCGCCGGCCTTTACTACCGTAACGATCGCAAGCACCGAACCTCGGCCCACTCGCGCTACGCTACGGCAAGTCAAGCTGAACGCGAAGGGCCTGCTCAACCGCCAGCATCTCACGGGGGATTAGCGTACCGAGTTTCGTGGCCAGCCGTTCCTTTGCCACCGTCCGAACCTGATCGGCGAGCGCCTTGCTGGGCATACCGCCCATATGCACAAGCGCCTGCCAGCGGTGAACCGTGCCAATGTTGCTAGTTAATGGAACCACCTGGACCCGATTTTGCACTCTATTGGCAGAGTCGTTGCTGATGATGACAGCAGGGCGACGCTTCTGAATCTCGCCCTCGCGGCTTGGGTCAAAGTCAACCCAATACACATCCCCACGGCGCATTAATCCAGGGCCTCATCGACGTTGGCTTCGATCCAGACGTACGCTTCCTCTTCCTCAAGAGTGTCTTTCGCCGCTTCTCGGTATTCGGCCTCAAGATCGTCCGTGATAACGACGTGAGGCCGCACCAGCGCCTCGATGAAGCGGCTGATTTCGCCACGCCCAATCTGCTGATGCAGCCCACGATAGACCTCGTCGGCTACGGTGATGGTAAGTTTTCGTTGCACTGGGGCCTCCTGTCAGCATAACACACGTATACACGTATGATACCACGCCGATCTGTGTTCTTGGCGAGACGCACAACCGCGGTCACTGCCAGCTTTCCGTATTCGCCGACTATACGGCGGCCGCCACTCTCTACTGGGTGCTCGGACAACGGGTAGAGTGATTGGGAGTAGAATGACGGGGTACCTGTAATTATGAGCGGCGCGCGGAGAAACGATCATCGGCGACAACGGGTCCGACTTTAGCCGGATTTTCACCATGCACGAGGCGTTGTCCCTGTTGCCGGAGCTGAAGGCGCAGTTCGCCCGCTTCAGCCGGGCGCGCCTGGCTGCCTCGGAGGCCGCGTTGCACCTCGACGAACTGGAGCGCCACCGCACCAAGGAGAATACGCTCGCCATGGCTCGCCCGCTCCGCGAGGCGCGCGAGGAGCTGGGCGAGCAGGCGGAACGCATGCGCGCGGTAGTCCGCACGGTGACCGAGATGGGCGTGGAGATCAAGCACCTGGATCCGGCCCTTATCGACTTCCCGGCCCTCCGCGATGGCCGCGTCGTCTTCCTATGCTGGCAGGAAGGCGAAGCGACCATCAGCTTTTGGCACGACGTAGAGGCAGGTTTCGCGGGCCGCGAGCCGCTCTAAAGGCGCTCGAACCACCCCGTCGGCGCGTTCGTCGCCTCGGCGGTCACGTAGGGCGGGGGCGCCACGTTATGCGCCCAGGACACCGCGTTGGCCAGGATTCGTTGCACCGACTTGTCATGGTAGACCGGATACGTCTCGTGTCCTGGGCTAAAGTAAAATACCCTGCCCTTGCCGCGTCTGTACGCGCACCCACTACGGAACACCTCACCGCCGGTAAAGGAGCTGATAAACACCAGCTCATCCGGCTGCGGAATATCGAAATACTCGCCATACATTTCCTGCCTGGGAATGACCACGGCCTGCGGCACGCCGGCCGCGATCGGATGGCCGGGGTTTACCGTCCACACGACCTCGCGATCGTCGGCCTCGCGCCAACGCAGCGAACAGCTTGTACCCATCAGCTTGATGAACGGCTTCGAGTAGTGGCCGGAATGGAGCACGACCAGCCCCATGCCATTCAGTACCCGGCGATAGACGCGTTCGACAATGGCATCGGATACCTGGTCGTGGCCCACGTGTCCCCACCAGGTGAGCACGTCGGTCGCCGCCAGCACCGCTTCCGTGAGCCCGTGCTCCGGCTGCTCGAGGGTGGCTGTCCGCACCTCCGCTCTCGTCAGGTGGGCGCGGATGGCAACGGCGATAGCGTTGTGCATGCCGGTCGGGTAGACGGCCCTGGTCCGCTCATCCTCCCGGTCGTGAATGTTCTCGTTCCACACCGTTACGCGCAAGGGGGAATCGGGCACCTTCATCTCCTCTCGATCGTGTGATTACTCTGGGGAGGCCGCGTGTCGCGCGGCCCTGTTCGCGGTACTGCTCAGACTTCAACCGTCCGGCG
>JANWHV010000184.1 GCA_025450255.1 Chloroflexota bacterium
CTCCTGGCCAGCCAATCGTTCGCGGCACTCAGATCCCCAAGAGCCAGGCAGATAAGAGCGGTGTTGACATAGGCATGGGCCTTGGCGGGGATGTAGCCGACTCGCGTAGCGGCATGCGCCCCCTTCTCCGAAATCGACCGCGCCTCCAACCAGTGCCCGATACCAAGCAGGCACTCCGCCTGATTGTTCCATGTCACGGCCTGGTATAGCCGGTGCCCTTGCCGCGTGCAGAGCTCCTCGGCGCGTCGAAAATACTCGATCGCCCTGTTCCACTTGGCAACTCTGCGATAGCCGAGACCGAGGTTGTTGAGAGCTCGAACCTGGCCGTCTGCATCGCCACTAGCCTTCCATAGCGCCAGCGCCTGTCGCCAGTATCCAATGGCGCGGCGTGTTACCTCTGGCGCCTCGCCATTGGTGTACAGCGCGTTGCCCAGTGCGTTGTAGGTAGCCGCGAGGTCGCCCAGTGCTTGTGGCGCCGCGCCGAGACTTTGTAGCAGTGTTTGAGCTTCCACCAGCATCGGCAGTGCCGCGGCGAAGTCGCCACGCTCCACTCGAAGGTTCGCCTTGGCAATTTGGAGGCGTACCAATTCCACGCTGATGGGCTGCTTCCCAAGCAGTGCTTCCGCGGCGGCAAAATACGGTGAGGCGTCTTCGCCTCGGCCGGCAGCCAGCACGCCGATTCGGCGCAAGAGCATAGCTCGTTCCTCCGGCTCCTCTGCCAGGGATAGAGCTGCCTCCAGGGCAGCACGCGCTGAGTCAAGCATGCCGCGTCGATTCTCGACCTCGGCAAGGGCGGCCTGTAACGCCCTGACCTGCTCGCGGATCCGCGGGCTACTATGCAGGCCGGTCAGCATCGCCAGTGCACGATTGAAGTGTTGCGCCGCTTCATCGTTGGCGTAGAGTTGGGCTGCCTCGTGGCCGGCGACATCGAGTGCCGCAATCGCCTGCTTCCAATGCCGCGGTGAGCGGCTGAAATGATACGCCAGCTTTGCAGCATGGCCGGGCCTTGCTTCAGGATCTTTCGCAAGTACTTCGCCGATGCGGCCATGCAAGATCGCGCGTCTTTCCCTGCCCAGGCCTTCGTAAATCGTGTCGCGGATCAGGTCGTGCTGGAATACATATCCTTCGGCGGTTTCGCGAAGTAACCGGGCCCCTCTGGCGGCATCGAGGATTGCGAGTGCGGCGTCATCTGAAATGCCGAATACGTGTTGAACCAGTCCGGGCGGCAATATCCCCCTCATTGCCGCCGCGACCCGAAGCGCCTCAATGCCAGGTTCCGGCAATGCAGCGGCGCGCAGGGAAATACTGTCGGCAACGAGCTTTGCCTCGGCCGGTACTCCGTTCGCGGTATCCACGTTCGAGGCCATGCCTGCTATGAGTCCCTGGGTCAGAAACGGGTTGCCGCCCGCGCGACTCAAGTTCTCGTCCGAGATATAACGCGGCGCTTTTGGCTGCATTTCCGCAAACGCGCGTGCCTCAGCCATATTCAGCGGTCCAAGTAGGAGTCGTTTGACCCTCTTCTGCTCTTCGAGCGCCGCGACCAGGGCCGCCAGTGGGTAGGGGTTCACGACCTCGCCCTCGCGATAGGCACACAGCACCAAGAGCGGCAGGTTTTCTCCCTCATCCATTAAGTCGCGCAGCAGGGCAAGGTTGGTTTCACCACTCCATTGCAAATCGTCCAGCAACAATATCGCCGGTGCGGGCGAAGCGATGTTCGCCATAAAGGTGGCAATTGCCCGATGCAGGAGCCTGCGCTGCTGATCCAAATGGAGCATGCCGGTCGGGGCCGGCCTGGGAAGATCCTGGACTAGCTCCGGAAGAAGACGGCCAATCTCGCCACACCCGCGGAGTTCGCTTCGGAGATTGCTCACCGGTTGCCGCCGGCAATAGCGGGAAAGCGCGCGTACCACCGGCCCGTATGGCCAAGCATGTTCATCTGGATGGCACTGACCGAAGAGCACTGTATGACCGCGCTCAAGCGCCTCGTTGGCCACTTCATAGCACAGGCGTGACTTGCCGATGCCAGGCTCTCCCGTCACGAACGCTGAGCATGCTCCATGCGCGGCACTGGCCAGCGCCGAGCGCAACTCCGCCATTTCGATAGACCGGCCCACCAGGGGAGTGGGAACCTGGAATGGCGTGGCCAACTGGCGGCCCCTGGCCGCGTGTCTCCCGTCCCGCGGCACGCGGAGAGCCGCCGACTCCAACTCGCCGAGCTCCTCGTCGGTCAGGTTCAGTGCCGTGGTCAGGCGCTTGACGGTGTCTGGATACGGTTGGTGCGGTCCATCACGTTCGAGTTCATTTACGGTACGTAAGCTGACGCCGGCACGCTCCGCAAGCGCTTCCTGGCTTAGCTCAGCCGAACGCCGAAAGCGCCGGACCAACTCCCCGAACGTAGGACGATCACGCTCTCCCATGCCGCGAATCTCGGCCTCATTGTTAGGCGTTCAGCCTGCGTAGGCGCAGCATACCACATCTACCAGCGAGCATTCCGAGCTACGGCAAGGCAACAACGGCAGTAAACCTTGCGCGGCGCGTTGCGCACTTTTCGTAGGCCGCCGCGGGCAGATCGACGAAAGTGGGGGAGAGGGTAGCACCTGGGACATCCACGGACGGCCAGTAGCCGGATGAACAAGCTTTCGTCACCGGGCGCACCAAGATAGGTGCACCTATCCATTCATTGTAATGCGCTGTAAGGAGGAGGGCACAATGCGGCACAACGGACATGGGCGGCCATGGGTGGAAGCGCCTCCTGAACTAATCGAGCTGGCCCGCGCGGACCGCGAGGCATTCGGCCAGTTGTATGACCTCTATGTCAACCGAGTCTACCGCTTCTGCCTGGCCCATACGGCCACCATAGAGCAAGCCGAGGATCTCACCGAGGAGACATTTCTCCGGGCACTCACCGCCCTCACTCGACCGGCGGGCCGGAAGGGCCGCTATGAGGATCTAGGCATTCCCTTCTCCTCCTGGCTGCTACGAATTGCAGCCAATGTTCAGCACGATTTCTGGCGTAGACGGCATGTGACGGTCTATTCGCCGACCAGTGTGGAGGACGGCAGGGAGTGCGAGCCTCCGGGCGACCGGGCGATCGACGTGCGGCAAGTGGATCTAGCGGCTCAGGTAGAATCGTGGGAACGCGCGGCGCATCTCCATGCCTGCCTGCAGTTGCTACCGTGCGACTATCGAAAGGCACTGCAGCTCCGTTACTGGGAGGAGCGCACCTGGGACGACGTTGGTGGGCGCATGGGACGCACCGCGGGGGCAGCCAAGAAGATCGGCAGGCGCGCGCTCGCGCTGCTCGCGGTATTGGTAAGGGAGGATCAACTTCATGCACAGCCCAGCCCGCTCCAGTTTCCGGTCAGCGTGCTACGGTACTCGACTCTATCTATGCAAAGTTACTAAGGCGCCCGGCCCGATCGATCGGCAGCCGGCGCTCAGTGGTCGAGATCAGTTGCCCGAGTCGACTTCGTGGCGGTTTGTAAGCCACTCCGTCGCGAAGTCAACCGCGGGTCGCTGCTTGAACAGGCGAGCGGTTCCCACGCCGACCCTGCCGATCGCGACCTCGCCGGTAGATTCAAAGGCCGCGCCGATGGCGCCGAACGGCGCGTCGTCAAGCATGATGTCGTCGTATTCCATCCATACGCGCACGCCATCGACCATAACCGGGGCGCCCTGGGACATGGGGCGCCGCACTGGCGCCCGATATTCGGCCAGGTGGAACGACGTATTGTTTTCGAATCCGACCCCGAGCAGCAGCACGTAGCCATCCAGATCGTAGAGCCGGGCCAGCGGCGACGCTTCGCCAAGACCGTTCTCCAACGAATGATTGTCTACGATCTGGCCGGCATTACGCCCACACGCCGCGAACGACACGGCTGGGTGCAGGCTGCGACGGACGCCGGGAAGGGTGCGAAACAACTCGGCCACGCAACCCATCTCGCGCGTAGGCGTCCAGTCAGGATCGAACGCGGGCATTGTTTCGCGGATTGCCGGCGCCCACGAAGCGGGCACGGGCGGATTCTGCCAGGCCGCCGGATCAGACAGCGCTCCCGAGTGCGCGGGCATGATCAGCGTGCCTTCCGGCCCAAGCACGTCGAGCAGTGCGCGCACGACGGCGACCTGCGCCCCGCAAACCCAGCCAAGCGCGCTCAAGGACGAATGAACGAGCCCGGTCATGCCCGCGTGAAGGCCAAGGTTTCGCAGCTCCGCGGCCAGCGTGAATTGCGTAGCGGGAACATTCGCTCGTTCAATGGCGGTGCGTTCACTCATGCATTGCCAAGCAGCCACCGAGCAGGATATCACAACAATGATCGGCGAAGGCGAGGGGTTCGCCACCGAGTCCCACGCGCTGGGACCAGGCGCCGCCGGCGCTCAGGGCCAGAAAGCTGACGGCATCGAGATCGAGGTTCTGCCGAAACTCGCCGGTTTCGACGCCTTCGCGGAAGACTCGGAACCACATCAGATCGTACCGACGCCTCGTGTCGGCCAGCCAGATCCCCGGTTGTCCGGCCAGGTGGCCACTCTCGCGCGTCAGGACGAGGGCTGCCTCGGGATCGTCTGCCACGACCTGTACGTGGGCGCGGAGACCAAGGCGTATTCTTGTGCCGGCGGGCGCGGAACCCGACAGCGCTGGAGTGACTGACGCGAACAGACGACGCATAGTCGTGCCCACCACTTCCAGCAGCATCTCCTCCTTGTTGGCGATATGCGCATACAAGCTGCCCTTCAAGAGGCCAACCCGCTTGCCGATATCGTTCATCGACGCGCCATGGTAGCCGCGTTCGGCAAATAGCGCGGCCGCCGCGCTGAGAATTTGTTGCCTGCGAGCGCCGAACGGCTCAGGCGAGGCAAAACGCTCGTTTGCGATCATGCGCTAAACATACGAGTGCGGTGGTACATACGACAAGGGAGTCAATGCACGGTGGCCGCATGGCCATTACATTGGGCACATGCCGGTCGTTCAGACCGAGGGAAAGGGGGCTATGAGCAGAAGCTCGACATTGCGATCCGCCGGCGTGCCCTGGTTACCCGCCGCGACGCCGTCGTGCGGATCGTTCGCCGCAAGCTCGCGGTGGATCGCGGCAAGGCGCCACAGTCCATCCGCCTCGCGCGGATCGGGCGGCGCCGCATGGTCGACCATGGTGCAAAAAATGGATATCGTGCCGTTGCCGTTGTCGGTCAGCTCGATCAGACGCGCCTGGCCCGGCCAATCAAGCAGCGATGCGGTCGTCACCTCCCAGAAGCCGCCGGTGGCGCCGGTGGGGTCGGGCCGCGGCGTCACGGTGTTACGGTGGGTGTGTCCGTTGACCCATAGCACCACGTTCGGGAAACGGTGCAGCAGCGCTTCGACCTCCGGACCGAGGACGCGCGGCAGATCCTGCTCGTCGCCAGGGGTCACCATATCGTTGATCAGGGTGTCAATGCCATGATGTGAGACGATCACGACCAGCCGGTCGTGGTTGCCGGTCGTCATGTCACGGCCAGTGCTGTCCCAGGCGCGCGAGTGGACCTCGGCCAACCGCCGTTCGAGCCAGGCCAATTGCGCGGCGCCGATACTGCCCTGATAGTTGCCGCCGGTATTCACGGTGTCCAGGCAGATAAGGCGGATACCGGGAAATGTGTCGACGACATAATATGCGACATCAGGGAATGCGCCGACCGTGCCATAGCCGTGTCCAGGCGGCTTGCCCC
>JANWHV010000185.1 GCA_025450255.1 Chloroflexota bacterium
ACGCACCCCCGCACGCCCGCTTCCTGCCCGCGCCCGCTTGCGGCGTCAAATCACCCGCTTTCACGTGCACTGTCACGCGCCCGCCGGCCCAGCCCCTCACTCCGCGCGGCCAGGACCATACACGTACCGCCAAGCTGGGAGAGTGGCCGGTCCTATGACAACGCTTGCCGGCGTCGCCAAGTACTACACGGCGCCAGCCACCACTCGCTCGGCGGCGCCGCTGCGGGCACTGCGGTAGGCGGCATCGAGTATTTCCACGGTGCGAGCGCCAAGCTCGATTGGAGAGCAGTTCTCGACTTGCCGGCCCATGGCCAGGTCGACCAGGGCATCGATAGGGCCGGCACAGTGATAATTGCCCGCGCCCGGCTCTGGGTCGATCCGCACGTCGTCGCCGGGGCCACGGTAGCGCCAGACGCTCTCTCGTTCCAGGTCGATGTGCAACTGGCCCTCCGAGCCTATGATTCGCACCTCCAGCATATTCTTGTTCTCGTTGGCGCCCGCGTGGCTGGAGGCGCCGGATAGCGTCCCGATCGCTCCATTCGCGTAGCGGAGGGCGATCGCATCATGCAGTTCGACCGGAGCGGCGAGCGGCGCGGCCATAAAGGCAAAAGCCTCCTTGCCGCGGAGGCCGGATAGCCAGAGCGCCAGGCCCAGCGCATGCGAAAGCTGCGCCTGCCCGTAGCCGCCGCCGGAGAGCGCGGGATTGGTCCAGGTGGCCGCCTCGGGCGCGGCGTCGGGCGCGGCGGCTGGATAGGCGCCCAGATTGGCAAGCAGGTCGCGCGTGACCGAGGCCATCTGCACGGCCATTTGCTCGATCTGGCCCACGCCACCGCCGGTGTCCATCAGCCGTTTGGCCTCGCGTACCATGGGGAAGTAGTTCCAGCCAAAGGAGACGACCACGTGGCGATCGACGCGCCTGGCTGTTTCCACCAGATCCCATGCCTGCCCCGGATCAACGGTCACCGGCTTCTCCACCAGAATGTGCGCGCCGGCCTCCAGCGCCGCCTTGGCGTGCTCGTGATGCAGGGCGGAAGGGCTGGACACCACGCAGATATCGATTCCGGCCTCGATCACGTCGTGGTAGTCCTCGCTGGCCAAGGCAAAGCCGTAGCGGTCGCGGATACGCTCCAGCGCGGCGCGGCCGAGACGGCTGACGGCGACGAATTCGATATCGTCCGCATGCCGGGCCAGATTGGGCAGGTGAGATGCCACGGCCCACGATCCAGCCCCGATCACACCTACGCGCAGCTTCGCCATCCGCCCATCCTCCTCGATAGCCGGCAGGCTGGCTGGCCGGCCGTGGCAGCAATCGTTTCCAGTAACCTTCGCTCACCGTAGCGCACTCACCTCGCGCAGTCAAGGTCGGGAGCGCGGTACGGCGATTGACACCCCAACTTGCAGCGGAGTAGAATCACGGCGGTGGAATCGTATCCAGTATTGGTACCAGCCCGTGTGGATCGCGGCCGCGCGGGGGCGGGGCCAGGGGAGGCAGCCGTGGCGTGGAACGCGGGGGCGGGGCTCGATGGGAAGGGCGTGCTGGTCACCGGCGCCGCCGGCGGCATCGGTAAGTCGGTGGCGGCGGCGTTCGGCGCCTGCGGCGCGCGCGTGATGGCCGTCGATCTGGATGCGGCGGCGGTCGAGGCGGTCGTAGCCGGCCTGGAGGGCAGTGGGCACATAGCGGTCGGCGCGAACCTGCGCGACCTCGATGCCCTGACCGGGCTGGTGGAACGCGCGCGCGCCGAACTTGGCTCGCTGGACGTGCTGGTCCATCTCGCCGCTGTCTTGCGCCGCCGCTTGAACATCGACGAAGTGACCGAGGACGACTGGGATTTTCAGATCGACCTCAACTTCAAGTCCACCTTCTTCCTGGCCCGTGCCGCCGCCGGCGCCATGCGCGACCAGGGCCGAGGCGGCCGCGTGATCCTCTTCTCCTCGCAGGGATGGTGGACCGGCGGCCTGGGCGGCTCCGTCGTCTACAACGCGGCGAAGGGTGGTGTGGTAACCATGGCGCGCGGCCTCTCGCGCATCTACGGCCCGCACGGGATCACCGTCAACACCGTGGCGCCCAGTTTCGTGATTACGCCGATGCTGATGAGCGGCCTCAACCCCACAATGCTGGAAGACTGGAAGACGGCCACGCCACTCGGGCGCCTGGCCGAGCCAGAGGAGATCGCCGGCCCGGTGGTCTTCCTGGCCAGCGATCACGCATCCTTCATCTCCGGCACCACCCTGAATATCAGCGGCGGGTTCCTGAACTATTAGAAGCGATATTTTGCCAATACCGCTTCCTTCACCTCAACGCCCAGCCCCGGCTTCATCGGCACGTCGATCCAGCCGCCCTGCTGCTTGAACGGCGTCTCCACCAGTTCATCTTGCATGGGGTTCTCCAGCGGCTTCATCTCGAACACCAGGCAGCGGTCGGAGATGGCGGAGAGCGCCAGGCTGGCGGCGGTGATCACCGCGCTGCTCCAGGCGTGCGCGTTGTACCAGATGCTGGCCGCTTCCACGAGCTGGATCAATTGGCGGAAGCCGGTGATGCCCTCGGCGCGGCCAGGATCGCAGCCCACCACGTCCACGATGCCGGTGCCGATCAGCCGCTCGTAGGCGGCCAGGGTCCATTCCCGCTCACCCGTGGCGATCAGCGTCTTGCAGTGCATCCTGAGCTTACGGAAGCCCTCGATATCCTGCGGCTCCAGCGGCTCCTCGATCCAGCGCAGGCCGTACTCCTCGAAGGCGTTGGTCAGGAGAATGGCGTGGCGCAGGTCCCAGGGCAGTGACTGGCCGCGGTCGATCATGATGTCGCCTTTTGGTCCCATCGCCTCGCGCAGCAGGCGCACGAAGGTGATATCCCGCTCCGCCTCGTAACCCAGGCGAGCCTGGCCGCGCTTGCCGAAGCCGATCTTGACGCCCTGGTACCCCTCGTCCCGCACGTACTTGCCGTGCCGCTCGGCTTCAAACTCGATGCTGGGGTTGAAGGCATGGGTGCTGGCGATCACCGGCAATCGGTCGCGGTAGGCGCCGCCCAGCAGCTTGACCAGCGGCACGCCCAGGATTTTGCCCTTTAGGTCCCAGAGCGCGATGTCGATAGCGCTGATGGCGAAGGATGTGATGCCGCCCTGGTAGCCGTACCACCAGGTATGACGCTTGAGCCGGCGCCACAACTCCTGGTTGTCGAGCGGATCCTGGCCGACAAGCTGCGCGGCCAAACCCTCCAGCAGCACCTCCGTGGCCCGCGCAGACTCGGGAAACTGGGTGATCGCCTCGCCCCAGCCGAGTGTGCCATCCTCCGCCTCGATGCGGCAGAACGTCAAATAGCGGGTATTATTGTTGTCGTTCGGCTCCGGGTAGGATACCGATAGGGGCGTGACCGAGCGAATGCGCATCTCCCATACCTCCTTATACGGCCGCGTTGGGACTGGCGGCGCGGGTGTAGACCAGCACCGCGCGTTCATACTCGATGACCGTTTCGCCGTGTTGGTTGAAGCCGCGAGTTCGCACGCGCACGATACCCTGGCCTGGCCGGGTAGCCGAGGGCCGGGTCTCTAGGATCTCCGATTCGGCGTAGAGGGTATCGCCGATGAATACCGGCTTGGGCAGCCGCACCTTATCCCAGCCCAGATTGGCCACCGCGTTCTGGCTGATGTCGCCCACCGAGAGGCCGGTCACCACGGCAAGGGTCAGGGTGCTGACCACCAGTGGCTTGCCAAACTCGGTGCGCGCGGCGTAATCGCCATTGAAGTGAACCTGCAGGGTATTGCAGGTGAGCAGCGTGAACCAGGTGTTGTCCGCCTCGCCGATCGTGCGGCCCAGGGTATGGCGATAGGTGTCGCCCACCGTGAAATCCTCGAAGAAGTTCCCCTCCCAGCGCTGTCCCGACATGATTCCGTCCCCTATCCTTCCCACAACGCCTGTGCCTCTGCCTGCTCGCGCGCCTCGATGATCCCCAGCGCTACCGCGCGCCCAGGCTCCAACCGGCCCAGGGCGGCGGCGCGCCGGAGCAGCAGCCGCACATGTCGATCGGTGGCGCGATCGGCCATGGCGCCGTCGATGATCGCCGCGCCGCGCCCCTGCTCCTCGGCCTGCCGATAGGCCCGAAGGGTGGAGATTTCACGCTCGATATCCGGCGCATCCTGCTCGAACGCCAGCAACACAGCCAGGAGTTGGGCCGGGTGGCCGGCCCACTTGCCGGACATGCCCAGCCGGCGCGCATGCAGCGCGTCCTGATGTACGAGAGCCATCCGCGCCAGGAAGCGCTCCCGATTGGCGGCGGCGTCGAGGGCGGGATCGGCCACCGGATATTCCAGGGTCATGCCGTCGATCGCGGGGACGCCGAGCGCGCCCGCTACCGTCACCACCTGAGCCCGCGCCCACTCCGCTACGGCATGGCGATCGGCGACGCCGGGCAATCCCAGATCGGCGGCGAGATCCGCGGTGCCCAGGATCAGGGCGCAAAGCCGCCCCCGCGCCCGGCGCGCAAGATCGCTCAGCTGCGCGACCGCCCAACCCGATTCTATGAGCAGAGCGACTCTGATGCGGCACGGCGCCAGTTTCAGGGCATCTTCAATCGACGCGAGCGTGGCTTCCAGCCAGTCGATCTCCTCCGGCTGCTCGATCTTGGGGAAGACAATGCCGTCGAGCGGGTAGGCGTCCGGCACGCGTTCCCGGCCGGCGCCGATCAGCACGCCGATCAGGTCGCGCGCCGCGCCGGCGGCATTGAGGCCGAGCGGGCGATAGAAGCGGAGCGTGGCAGGTGACCAGCCCGCCTCGCGCAGCACCCGGACCGCGGTTTGGCGGCCTTGCGCGGCAACGTCCGCGCCCGGCGCCTGCGCATCTTCACCGTCCAGCACGACCAGCGGCGCCCGCCGCGGCAGGGCCAGCATCCCGGCCACCAGGGCAACCGGCACGTGCAGGCGCTCGGCCAGCGCCTCGGCGGTAACGCCCAGACGCGCCATCTGGCGCGCCACTGGTTCGGTACCGCCCTCCACGGCCTTCCGTGCCCGTGCCCCATCCGGCGCCGGCACGGTGAGATGCCCGTGCTGGCGCCAGAAACGCAGCGGCAACTCCACGCGCCCCGCTGCTCGCGCCGCATCCGCCACGGCCCGGCGCCCCTCGGCCTGCGCTACGAGCGATCGCTCCGGCGGATCGGACTCGTTCCTCGCCTCTCCGGGTTCTTCGCTGCTCATCGCGCCCGGTACTTCACGGCGTCTACACGCGATACTTGGCGATGTACTCGGGGTCAAGTTCCCAGCCGAAGCCGGGCCGATCCGGCACGGGCATCTTGCCGTCGCGGCACTGAGCACGATTCGCGAGCATGTTCCAGTAAATGGGATCGCGCTGCGGCGTGAAGCATTCGGCGTAGGTGCCATGCGGGATCGCCGCCAGCAGGTGGAGGGAGATCTGCGACTCTTCGTGGTGGGCCATCTGTACGTCATAGGCCATGGCGATGGCCGCCACCCGGCGCCACTCGGTGGGGCCGCCGCCCCACGAGGAATCGTAGTTGCAGACGTTGATCGCGCCATCCACGATCAGGTCGCGCGCGCCGACGCGGGTCAACTCGCTCTGGCCGGCGGCGACGGGAATGCCGGTGATCAGGCGCACGTCGCGCATGCCGTGGCGGTCGTTATACCAGCGGCAGGGCTCCTCGAACCAGCGCAGCCCCACGTCCGCGACCAGCCGGCAGAATGCCACCGCCTGCGCGGTGGTGTAGCCCTGATTGGCATCGCAGATCAGCACGAACGACGGACCGGCGAAGTCGCGCGCCACCCGCAGGCGGCAGGCGTCCTCCTCCGGTGTCATGGCGCCAATCTTGAACTTCATGCCGCAAAAGCCTTGATCGATGCAGAACTTCACTTCTTCGCGCAGTTCGTCATCGCTGTGGCCGTAGTAGCCGCCGATGCCGATGGCGGGGACCGCGTCCCGGTAGCCGCCCCACAGGCGATATAACGGTTGGCCGGTGCGCTTGCCGAAGGCATCCCACAGCGCCGAGTCGATGCAGGCCATGGCCTGCATGGCCAGGCGACGGTCGCGCAGCTGATCGAAGCTGGGCGGCAGCATCGCCTCCCAGGCGCCCTCGATATTGCAAGCGTCGCGCCCGATCAGCCCAGGCACCATCTCGTCGCGGATAATGGCCATGATCAGCGCTTGCTCGTCATCGGTATCGCCGTTATAGGCTTCGCCCACGATCCCGTCGCTGGTGCGAATGCGGGTGATCAGGGTGCAACGGGTGCGCATGCGGTAAAAGCTGCCGCGATACAGGCGATCGAGCGGCACGCGGATAGGGATCACCTCGATACTTTCAATCGTATCCATAGCCTATTGTTTCCTTCCCGCACGGCACATGAAGCCAACGCGCAACGGGTAAGGCGTGGCAGCGTCGGTACCCGCTCCCGTCTCTTCTGGGGCGTCCACGCCGTCCAGCAATCGAAACCGGAACCGTTCTCTCTGAGGATACGTAGCCGACTTCCGCCTGTCAAGATCGAGAGCGGCTGGTGGTGTGGTGCTCCTGACGCTTCAACCCTGTCCTGGTCAATTAATCCATCCGTGCAAACATCGACGGTTGCAGCGGGTGGATATAGATTGGGATTGCAGTCGAGCCGCGCTGCTGATACCACTACGTCGTAGCTGGAGCGCCTACCATGTTCATCCGCCTCAACCTCACGGTCTGAAAATAGTGGCCGGTTAGGCCCAAGAGAGACCCACGCTCTCCAGTTGCTACGCTGAGTGTTCTTGAAGAGCTCAGTCGTAGCGAGGAG
>JANWHV010000186.1 GCA_025450255.1 Chloroflexota bacterium
CGCGGCGTTTGATACGCTCAGCGCGTCACACGGACCAAATGGCGCCGCGCGCATCCTGTTCGTGCTCGCTGCGTGCGTGTCACTTGGCAACGCGGCGCTTTGCTGGACTACCAGGACAATGCAGTCCGACGACCAGGCCGACATGGCGCGATCCACGGCAATCGCCGAGCATCGGCCCCGGCACGGCAGGTAAGGCGCGGCGAAACGATGGCACGCCCGGCCAATCCGCATGCCACTTGCGCGCCGCTTCTCGCGGCTTGGCAAGCGGCTGCCGCGAGAAGCGCGCATAATACTTGCTTTATTAGAACACATATTCTATAATAATGGTAGAGGCGAATGAGCGATCGCCAGGCTATCGGCTTGTACCAACCAGACGAGAGGAGGAGCGTGACCGTTGCACGGTCGCGCGCACGCATAGTGGCCGATTTAGGAAATAGCTGTCAGTTTATTGGCAACCTTGGAAGCGATCCTGAAATGTCATTCTTGCAAGACGGTACCGCACGGGCACGGTTCCGCCTTGCCGTTAACAACCGCGGCCGCAACGGCGCGGACGGCGCGGTCGCCGACACCACCATGTGGGTCTCCGTCACCGCGCTGGGAAAGCAAGCTGAGATCGCCCACGATCGGCTTCGCAAGGGCAGCCGGGTCCTCACGCGCGGCAAGCTTGATCTCCGCGAGTGGACGGGCAATGACGGGCAGAAACGCTTCAGCCTGGATTTGCTGCAGCGTGATTTCGAATTCTTTGACAGCAGGCGCGACGTACCGCCCGATCTTGAAACACAGGCAGTCTCCGCGGATGACGTGTAGCGCCGCCCGACGCCAGAATGCGGACCGAGGCCGCGCGATCCGAATGACGCGTGGCGTCGGTCTGTGGCTACAGCGGTGGAACCTTTGGTCCCGTCACTGTACGCGATTGGTATCACCGAGGCCGAGGCGCCGCACGTTCTCGAGGGATCGCCGCGCGCTTTCGAGCGATGCCAGCGTGGGCTGATCGTGCTCCACGATCAGCCATTGAGCGCCGGCTTCCTCCGCGGCCGAGGCGATGCCGGCCAGGTCCAGGCTACCATCACCCACTTCCATGAACTCGCGTTCAGCGCCCATGTCTTTCAAATGGATGAGATGGACACGATCCTGCCGGCGATTGAGATAGGTGAGCGGATCCACGCCGGCATAGGCAGCCCAATATACGTCGAGCTCGAGTCCCACGGCGTCGGGATCGGTACTATCCAGCAAACGATCCAGGTAGTAACCGCCTTCGAACGTCTGAAACTCAAAGTCGTGGTTGTGATAGGCGAATGAAATGCCCGCATTCTTGCATTTCCGGCCGACGTCGTTCAGCAGCGTTGTGAGCGAGGCCAGCGCGGCTGGATCGCGTTGTTCGGGCGGTAACCACGGCAGCACCAAATTGACGCAACCTATCTCCCGACAATACTCGATTTCGCGCTCAACATCAGCTTCGAGAGCCGCGCGGCCCACATGGCTGCTTGCCGCCTTCAACCCAACGCCGCGCAACAGCGTGCTGAGCGCGTTGGCGCTCAGATCCCCATATCCGGCAAACTCCACCGCCGGGTAGCCGATCGCGGCCACTTTCTCCAGGGTGCCTGCGAAATCCTTCGCTGTTTGGTCACGTACCGTATACAGCTGCAGTGCGACTGGAACCGTGCCCATGGACCCTCCTCGGAACTCATTCGGCGCGCAATTTCGAAGCCCACGCTGCTCCATTTGTTGCATGATACACAGTGGGCCGCGTCCCGCCGTATTGCGCCGAGGCCGGCCCTCTACGAATCGCGCGTTCTCCGCGCATTTACGCCGACTATCACCGACGATAGACTAGTGTTATAGTATGGAAGCCACTGAGAGGCGCCATCAACGCGCCGGCGCCCACCAGACGGTTTTTCAACGCCAATCACGTCCACAGGGAGGTTCTGATGGCAGGCGTGCTGGGCCGCATATCGACAATTTTCAAGGCGAAGATGAATACCGCGCTCGATGCGGCCGAAAACCCCAATGAAACCCTCGATTATTCGTACGAACAGCAGATCGAACAACTGCAAAAGGTGCGCCGGGGCATCGCCGACGTGGTGACCGCGAAGTCGCGGCTCCAGCTGCAGCTCACGAAAATGCAGCAGGATTCGGCGAAATATGACAATCAGGCCCGTCAAGCACTCGCCGCTAATCGCGAGGATCTCGCGCGGTTGGCATTGCAACGGAAGGCCGATCTTCAGCAACAGCTCACCAGCATGCAAGCACAGGTTGAAACGCTCGAGGCCCAGCAATCGCAATTGCAGGCGGGCGAGCAACGCCTGGCCGCGAAGATCGAGTCGTTCAAAACCCGCAAGGAAACGATCAAGGCCCAGTACACGGCCGCGCAGGCCCAGGTTCGCATTAGCGAGGCGGCGAGTGGACTCTCCGAGGAAATGGCGGACGTCAATGCCGCTATTCAACGCGCCGAAGACAAGACCACCGCGATGCAAGCGCGCGCCAACGCTATCGGCGAACTGACCGCGGCCGGCACCCTTCCGGACGTGCTTGGCAGCGGCGATGACCTGCAGGCGCAACTCGACCAGTTAAGCATGGGCAGTGGAGTCGACGCAGAGCTGGCCGCGCTCAAGCAACAGCTTGGCCAGGGCGCCGAGCCGCCCAAGCAGCTTGGTGAGACATCGGGCCACGGCCAATGATCGTGCGCGTGCAGGGCAGCGGTCAGTATCGCCTGGCCGACTCAGAGGTTGAAGCGCTTAAGGGCCTCGATCATAGGCTGGTTGATGCAGTTCACGCCCACGACCAGGTACAGGTGCATCAAGTCCTTGATGAGATGATCGCTCTCGTACAAGGCAAGGGCCAGCCGCTGGAAATCCACGAGCTGCTCGAGTCTGAAACCGTGTTGCCGCACGACACCATCACTGTGGAAGAGGTCGAATCTCTGCTTCAGCACGAGAGCTTGGTCGGTACGGCAAACGCAGCAGGCTAATCGTGACGTTGTGCAATGGTCCTATTACCGCCGGCCGTTGTGGCCGCGTAAGAAGTGAAAATGGGCAGCGACAATGATTATACGTGTACAGGGCTCCGGGCAGTATCGCATCGCGGATAGCGCTATCGACGGCCTCAACGCGCTCGACAACCAGTTGCAAGAAGCAGTAAGCACGCACAACGAGCATGCCGTCACATCACTCCTTTACAAGATGATCGCCTTCGTGCAAACACAGGGCACCCCAGTCGATCATGATGAAATAGTGCCGTCCGACGCAATCTTGCCGCCGGACAACCTAACCTACGAGGAAATCGTTGCTACCCTCAAGGAAGACGGGTTGATCCCAGGCTAGTCGGCGATCGCATCGATCCGGCAGCACAATGGAGCGTCCTCCACATTGGCGGACGACGCTCCATTGTGCTGCCGGAAACCCCGAAATTCATCCGACAACGAATTCGAGCATCACCCCCACACCAAGCGCGGTATGTATGCCACTTCGTTTCGGTATCTGCGCCGCATGAGGTTAGACCGGCATGCCCCACATCGGATACCAGCGCTCCAACTCTTTCTCTATCGGCATTTCGGTTGACATCATGGATGACAGCCGCAGCTCGTAGGCATTGTCGCGCTGACCTTCGCCCTTTGGCACGAACGGATACCACGAGCCTCGTTTGTAGTTGTACATCCAGTACACGTTATGCCCCTCGCCGGTGAACTTGAAAACCGACGAATAGAGCTGCTCACCGTATCCACGTGACTTGAGCTCTTCGCTCACCATATGCACGGTGGTTACCAGATCCTCAAATTCCTCGGTCTGGATGATCGCCCACTGGTAACCGAGGTCGTCCGAAAGCGCGTGCATCTCGGACTTGGTGCCCGTGTCCTTGGCGCGGATTTGCAGCAAGTCGTTGATGTCTCGCTGCATATCCTCGAATCTCACCGCCTCGATAGCCTTGAAGCAAATAGCGGCGGCTTTGCGTGGCTCGAGGTGAAGCGACACTTGCAGGGTAATCACCGCGGTGGAGATTGCGAAAAGCCCCTCCGTCTTGGAAGCGACCGGCTTTGCGGTCCCCAGTAGTCTATCCAGGAAGCTCACGCTGCACTACCTTCTTACGACGAAGGGGCAGGCCCAAACGACCTGCCCCTCGCTTTGTCCAAGCCGGGTTACTACCGGGCAGATACTTCGCTCTAGTTCCCCACGGCGTTCATATTGCGTTCCATCGCTTCGAGCCGCGCCAGGCGGTGCTCGAGCGACGGGTGGGTGCTGAATATCTCGGTCGCACTCGCCTTAACCTGGGGCACGATGAAAAACGCGTTCATCGCCTGAGCGGTCCGCAGGTCGTTGTTTGGGATTCTCTGCATCGTGCCGCTTACCTTGATCAGCGCCGAGCGCATCGTGGAAGGCGAGCCCGTCAACAAGACCGAGCCGCGATCGGCGGCATCTTCTCGATAGCGGGACAGCGCGCGCAGCAAGAAGAAGCTCACCGCCCAAACAACGGCCGATACCAGGAACACGACGGCGGCCGCGTTGTTGCCGTCGCGGTCGTTACGATTACCAATGCCGAAGCCAGTCCATGCGCCGACTTGAACGATGAACGATGCCACGGTGGCGAAAAGACTCGCGTAGGTCAACACCATCATGTCACGATTCTTGATGTGGCTCATCTCGTGACCCAGCACGCTCTCAAGCTCCTGCGGCTCGAGCAATTGCGTCAGGCCCCGCGTGACGGCGATCACCGCGTGCTTGGGACTACGACCCGTGGCGAACGCATTCGGCACCATGGTGTCCATGATCGCGATCCGCGGCGTCGGCAAGTCGGCGATCTGCGATAGTCGCGTGATAATCCGGTGCAGCTCCGGCTCTTGTTGAGCACTGACCTCTCGCGCCCCGGTGCTGAGCAGCACCAGCTTGTCGGAGACAAAATACTGGAACAACACCATACCGGCGCCGACCAGAATGAGTAGGGCAAAACTGCCCGTGACCCTCCAGAGAACGGCTAGAAAGACGGTATAGAGCATCGCCAGCAGGAATAGCGTGAAACCCATGCGCAGAGTCAACTGCGTGTCCCGCCCATACCAGCGTTTGCCTGCCATTGTCGTTGAGTCCTTCTCCGCGCTACTGCGCGCACCTAAAATGTTCATTCGCCACCAGGGACCATCTGATCGGATTGTACCACAGGCACTGGCTCAGGTCTTGCCCGTAAGTCACTCAAAACACCCAGGCGAACCTAGCATGGGGGTAGCAAGCCGAGCCGGGCCTTCAGCCGCAAAACGTGCATCACGGCATCGTCGAGCCGGCTCATCGACACCTGGCCTAGCGCAACCGCCTGGCCGACCGCGGTGATCACGCGATTTATCTCCGGCTCGTAGGGTTTATCGCCGCCGCCGAGCAGCAGAATATCGTCACCGGCCCTGAGCGCGGCGAGCGCCGCCACAACTGGGCCGGGGCCGGCGAAAATGGCCGGCGTAAGCAAGCTGTCGGTGATGATCGTCCCCGTGTAGCCAAGCTCGCCTCGAATGATGCCGCCTACCATCACGGGCGAGGCATACGCCGTGGTCCGCGTTGGGTCGAGCGCGGGAATGATTACCCGAGTCACCATTATTGCCGCGACGTCCGCCTTGATCGCCGCGCGCATCGGCGGCATGTCGCGTGCTTCAAGCTGCGCCCTGGTGGCGTTGACCACGGGAAGCGACAGATCAGCATTCAGGCGAACTTCGCCCAGCGCCAGAAAGTGCTTGGCGGTAGCGCCTATGCCCGCGGCCTGGTACCCCTGAATCGCGGCGCTCACCAGCATGGCATCGATGGTTGGATTTGATCCGAAGCTGCGCCGGCCAATGGCGCTGTTCGCCGCCACGCGAACATCGACCACCGGCGCGAGATTGAAGTTTATGCCAAGTGCCTTCAGCGCAAGACCCTGAGTGCGCGTATCCATATAGACCCTCGCGGTCGACCCCAATGCCCCGTAGAATGAGGGCGCCGCCAGCGGCGTCAAGCCTACCCGAATACGCACAACCGGTCCGCCCTCCTGATCCGTGGCGACAAGCAGGGGTATCTTCACCGCGCTCTGGGCATTTGCGATCAGTGCCTTCAGGTTGGCGGCCGTGCCGACGTTGCGGCTGAAGAGTATGATCCCTCCAGTCCGCCAGGCGCGCAGCATGTTCGCCGTATGACGCAGCGGCCCAGCGCCGTCGATCGACACCATCGCGATCTGGCCAACTTTGTCGCGTATGTCGAGGCGTTGGAACACGCACGCTACTCTCGCCTCAGGGCCATCGCCCGCACCGGACCTGGCCTGGGCGGCAGGCGCCGCGAACAGTAAAACCGCCAATAGCAGCGGTACGCGCCACGCGATCATATTGCTACTCACCTCCACGCACGTATAACGCGCGGGCTCGCCTGGAAGTTTACGACTGCCGCTCGCGCTCTCCAGGTTACTCTCGAACAAGAAGGATACTCGCGCCGCGCACGGACCGGTGTGGAGCGCGTGGGCAAAACAGTTATGATGCCGTTGAAGATGCGGGAGGTCTCTCGATTCATGATAGTGAAAGCCGGCGGGTGGATGTGATGGAAGAGCGTATCGGCGAGGCATTCGAGGGCGACATGAAACTAACGGTCGTCGGCTCGCGGCTCGATGCGGGTGACCGGGCCCCTGATTTCGCGCTCGACTATTTGAATCCGGAGGATGGTCAGATTCAGTCGGTCGGACTATCGGATTCCGCCGGCCAGGTCCGCATTCTGAACGTGATCAATTCCCTGGACACGCCGGTGTGCCACGTCGAGACGCGACACTGGGAAGCGCTGCGCGGCGAATTGCCGCGGGACACACTGATATACACGGTCAGCATGGATTTACCGTACGCCCAGGCCAGGTGGCACGCCGCCGAGTCCGTTGCGCACGCCTCCCTCTCGAGTCACCGCGATGAGGCGTTCGGACGCGACTATGGCGTGTTGGTGAAAGAGTGGCGCTTGCTGCAACGGGCGGTTTTCGTCGTCGACCGAAACGATCGCGTCGCGCACGCGGAATACGTTGCCGACCAGATGCGCGAGCCCGACTACGAAGCGGCGATCGAGGCTGCCCGCCAAGCCGCGCTATAATACGGCCTTGTTCGCGGCCAAGCCGGGCGCCGCGATAGGCTAATCGGTCCCGAGATCCACGTGGATCTCGGGACTGACATGTGTGGCGGAAACGTCAGGCATTGGCGAGTACCACGTCCTCGCCCAGATCGTGTTCGATGCGCGCGAGCTGGTCGGCGCTGCCCTGGACCTTCGGCCCGGTGAACCAATGGCGGACGCTGAGCATATACCAGATGGTAAGCAGAGCCAGCACACCGAAGAATACAAGCGGCGTATAGTTGAACAAACTGCTGGAAAGCGGCGGCGGTGGGCCAGCCGAAGGCAACATGAAGAGCACGCAGATGAACACAACCCACACAATCGCCGCGATATTTATTATTGGGCTCAGTGCGCCCAGGTGCCAGCGTCCTCTGTGGAACGTGTCGCCCGCCCGCCGACGGAGGTAGACGGGAATAATATAGGCGACGAACAAACCGATAACGGCAATCGACGTTGCGGCAAAGTACGCAACCGAGCTCCAGAGGGACGGAAGCGCAAGACACCACGAGAGAAACGCGCCAATGGCAATGGCGTTTACAGGTGTCCGCGTACCCTTGTTCAGGGTGTGCCACACGCCGGACAGCGGCAGGGCGCCGTCTCGAGAAAAGGCATAAATCATGCGGGAATTACTCGTGACACTGGACATTCCACAATAGAACTGCGCCACTACCGCGAGCGCAAGCAAGAACGTCCCGAGCCGTGCGCCGAGCGCTGAGTTCAGGATTAAGGGAACCGCGTTGTTGCCGGCGTTTGCGACGGCGGTTAGCGAATCCGAGCCGGCGGGAGCAGGCACTGAAGGTATTGCGGCGCTGAGCGCCAACAACAATAGCCAACCCGCGACGGCCGACACCACAACGCTCATGACGATACCCCATGGCGCGCGCGTTTCCGCGCCAATTGTCTCCTCGCTCATGTGGGCCGATGCGTCAAACCCTGTAATCGTATATTGGGCCAGGATGAATCCATATAAGAAGCCATACCAATACGGGAAACCCGAGGTAGTAAAACCTGTATGGAACGCCGTCGTGAATGAATGCGTGGGAGCTTTCACTGCTAGAAATACGATAAACAGCGCGGCGACAACAATGTGCCACCAAACACTAATGTCATTCAGCAGCGCCACCAGTCGAACGCCGAACATATTCATCAACGCGTGTAACGCGACTACCACCGTGAAAGTGATCATGATCGCCTTCGGTGTTTGCGGAGTGCCCCACCAGGTGTTCATCAGAATGTTGACGAACGTCGCGCCGCCGTAGTCGATAGCGGTGGTGACCGCTATCTGCCCGATCAGGTTGATCCACCCGGTGTACCAGCCCCAGCCGGGACCACCCAGCTTCGACGACCAGTAGTACAAACCGCCGGCGGTGGGGAAACTCGACGCCAGCTCAGCCATGGAAAGCGCGACCAACAAGGTGAAGACGCTGACAATCGGCCAGCCGATGGTGGCCGCCGCTGGACCGGCCAGGCCCATGCCCAAAGCGAACGACGTGAGGCAGCCACTGAGAATCGAGATGATCGTGAACGAAATCGCGAAGTTGGAAAAACCGCCCATCGCTCTGTACAGCTCCTGGGCATAACCCATGCCGTGCAGGCGCTTGATGTCGTCCTGGATGAGCTGATCCCGGCTTGCCATTCGCTGCTCTCCTTCTGTCGCTGCCACTACCACACCGCGCGGGCTCGCGGAACGTTCACGCCGGCATCCGGGTTCGAGGGGACAAGGACCACGCTTTCGCAAGCAAAGCTAGGCGACCACTGGGCACGGGATCGTGCCGCGATCGATATGGGCCGCTGCACTCCTAACATTCGATGACGCAAGACTGTCGCTCAAGGTTGGAACGATAATAGCAAACGAAGGTGCGCTTGTCTATTTGCTCCGGCCCTGTCGTCGCGATTGTGCCGATAAACGACCAAATGCCTGGATTTCGCCGCCAATCCAGGCATCCGCGGACGATGACGTGACGTTGGCTAGAAGTAGTTCGAGGTTATGCCTCCGTCGACCACCATTACCGCTCCTGTGGTCCACGACGATTCGTCGCTGGCGAGGTAGAGCCCGAGATAGACGATATCCTCGGCGGCGCCAAACCGGCCAAGCGGAATCCGGCCCAAGCGGAGGTTACGCGCGTCCTCGCTCGTCCATAGCTGTCGAAGCAGCGGAGTTTCAATAGGGCCGGGACAGATCGCGTTCGCGCGCACGCCTTGCTTGGCGAACTGCACGGCCAGCGACTTCGTCAACGATATCAAGCCGCCCTTGCTCATCGTATACACGTCCTGCGGCACGCTGCAGCCGAGCAGCGCGACGAATGACGCTATGTTGACGATTGAGCCGCCCCCTGAGGCGATCATGTGCGGGATCGCGTGCTTACACGCGAACGCCGCCCCTTTCAGGTTCACATCCATGACCAGGGCAAACGTCTCATCGGTCATCCCCGTAACAGAAGCGTCCTCGTTCGGCATAATCCCCGCGTTGTTGTACAACACATGAAGCGCGCCAAAATGAGCGACCGTTTGGTCCATCAGGTTCTTCACGTCCGCATCGGAGGCCATGTTGGCCTGGACAAAGAAGGCCTTCCCACCCGTATCGGTAATCGAGCGCGCGGTTTCCTCGCCTGCTTTGGCGGATACGTCGGCGACTGCTATGCCGGCGCCTTCGCGCGCGAAGATCTCGGCCGCGACGCGGCCCATACCGCCACCTGCCCCGGTGACGACGACGACCTTGTCCCGCAAGCGCATCAAATCATCTCCATATATCGTTCAAGCTGCCAGCGATCCACCACACGATTGTACTGGCTTACTTCCCACCGCTTCATGGCTACGAAGTGATCGACGAACGGCTCGCCAAAATAGTCTCGCGCCGTCTCACTCGACGCGAAACACTCCACTGCCTCATGCAGCGTGCGATTGAGCGGCGGCGCCTCGGCCGCGGACAGCGCATAGGCGTTGCCGCGCGCCGCGGGCGGCATCTCCAGTTTGTGCTCCATGCCATACAGGCCGGCGGCGACCGACGCGGCCATCGCCAGGTACGGATTGGCGTCCGCGCCCGGCACGCGATTTTCAATTCGCGTCGAATTCTTGCTCCCCGGCACCATGCGAATGGCCGTCGTGCGCGTTTCAACGCCCCAGGTGACGGCGGTCGGCGCCCACGTGCCCGTGCAATAGCGCTTGTAGGAATTGATGTTGGAGGCGAACAGCGCCTGGAACTCCGGCAGCAGGCGCAGCACGCCGGCCGCATAATGTCGCGCCGCATCCGAGAAGCGGTGATCGCCGTCGACATCGTGGAACAGGTTCTTCTGGCCATCCGCGGTCCACACGCTCTGGTGCAAATGACCGCTGCTGCCGTCCTCCTGGTCGCTCCACTTGGCCATGAAGCAGGCGGTTAACCCAGCCTGCGTGCACATCTCCTTGATCCCGTTCCGGAACAGCATGGTATCGTCCGCCGCGGCGATGCCTTCGGCGTGCGCGAGGTTCATCTCGTACATGCCCGGACCGTGCTCGCGGTTGTAACCCTCGATAACCAGGCCATGTTCCTCCATCATGCGCCGGACATGCGAGAGGATTCCATCGTCGCCACTGGCCCGATATATGCTGTAACAGCTATTGGTCGGGCTAATGGGCTCGAGGTTCCGCCATTCCTTCGCGCGGAGCGAGCGCTGGTCCTCGCGGAAGAGGCGGAATTCGATCTCCAGCGCCAGCTCGATTTTCAGGTCCAGTCTGGCTGCGCGCTCGAGAACACGCTTCAGGACGTAGCGCGGCGCAATGGTAGTAGGTTGACCATGCTCATCCGTGAAGTCACAAATAACGGATGCAACGCGATCCTCCCAGGGCACATGCCGGAAGGTTGCCAGATCAGGATGTCCAATGATATCGGGGTAGCCGGTTTCCCAGCCGGTGAATTTCAGGTCCGGCACTAACTCCTCGCCGATGTCCCAGCCGAAGATTACGTCGCATTGGGCGAAGCCATGGCCAAGTCCGTCGAGGAACGCCTGTGCCGGAATCCGCTTCCCACGATAGATGCCGTCCAGGTCGGCGCCGCCGATCTTCACGGTGTCGATACCGCGCTCGGCGATCAGGGCTCGCACCTCTGCTTCGGTCATGCCTCTTCCTTATCCTTGACTACAACGATCACGCCCAGGCTAGCGCTTCCGTCGCCGCGGATTCCGCCGAGATTCAGAGTACGTCATAGGCGCGATCCCCCCGCGAAGGGCGCGGCCGCCGGCAGGATTCCCACCAGCGAACCGGAGACGCTGCCCTTCAGCAGAGTCGCGGCGCCGCTGGCGGCGTCGACCTGCCACAGCGTGCCTCCAACACCATAGAGCAACGCGCGCGCGTCGGGCGTCCAGCCAAGCATAGTCGGCGCTCCACTGGCGGGAGGCGGGAGCGTGCTGTCAATCTCGCCGTGCAGATTCAGCACGTGGATTTGCCATGAACTACCGCCTCCTGACACATAGGCCAGAGCCGCGCCAAGCGGACTGAACGCGGCGGGGAAGCTGCCATCCGCTACATCGCGCACGGGCCTACCACTCGACTTCTGGATGGCGAGCCCCACGCCTGGCGCCTGAATCGCCAGCGTTCCTCCGTCGGACGACCAGAGGATCGATTGTGGCGCCGCATCGCCAAGGTAGCGGAGCGCCACCGAATTCTTCCGGCCCGACATCCGCGCCAACCGCACCGCGACCTGGCCTGCAAAGCCATTACTCGCGGGCAGGATCTCCGCGCCGGCTATCTGGCTGCCGTCCGGTGAGATCGAGATTGGGTTGTGATGAGGCGCGGCGAGCGATGACCAGATGCCGGTCACGGCGGCGGAACTCTTCAATTTGAACTGGCCAAGGATAGCCGTAGCTCCCGGTCCGCCGTGTCGCAGCAGCACGGCGAACGTGCGCGATCCACTCCATGTCGCTTCGACAAGGTTCCACGGCCCGGCGCCCAATGACGGGGGCGGACCGGACAGTAAGCGTGGTGGTCCGGCGGCCGCTAGCCATAGCCACACGCGTGTCTCACGTTGCTCCGTATCTATGCCGATC
>JANWHV010000187.1 GCA_025450255.1 Chloroflexota bacterium
AGTCGGCGGCGGCGGCCCGGGCCGGGGCCATTGGCGAGTAAAGGCTGCAGCGCCGCATTGAGAGCGACCGTCATGCGCGCGAACTCGTCGTCACTCAGGTAGAGTGGCGCCTGCCGGTATCCGACACCGTCGGCAATGAGGTTAATCTGGTCGCCATCGAGATAGCGCGCGAAATCGCCACTTAGCGAGGCAAGAAAAGCGGTGAAATAGCGAAGATGATCTTCCTTGCTCGCGCCGGCAATGTCCTCGGGCGTCAATTGCGCGCCATCGGCGAGCAGGGCGTAGACCTTCTCGATGGCGCCGCGCGCCTGCCGCCGTTCCACAATAGCCAGCACGCCGCCCTTCGTGAGCTTGTTGAGTTGGCGATATAGCGTGGCTGGTGGAATATCCGGCAGCGTTTGCCCGATGGCCTGAGCGGTCAGGTGTTTGCCGGCCACGAACTGCCGGATGATGCGGAGGCGCACCGGATGGAGTATGAGATCGGCCTTGGTTTCATTCACCGACATGCAACCCCCGTCAATACTATCACCATTGATTATATTATTGAGATTGATTTCATAACGCAAGGCCGGTACATTGGTTGTGCGCTTGATGACCGGCAATGCCATGCGGCCGATCGCCGTGGGATGCGCCGTGTTCCCCGTGAGCAGCCACGCCAGTATCCCCGCGCCAGCCGGCCGCGCGCCAAGGCATGTTCTTAACCTTGCATCTGAGAGCCGTGGATGAGTAGCTTTGCACGCCGCTATGCCACATGACGCTCAGCCAGGTAAGATCACGGTATCCAGCCTAATGACGGCGCGACGGTAGCGTCGGCAATCGGCATCGCGGAGGATCGGTTATGCGGATCATCCATGGTGTCTGGATCCCGGATAAGCCCGGTGCGTTCGTCCGGAACGGCACGTTTCACATCTGGCTAGAAACCGACGCGCCCCTCCCCCGGCGGCGCGCGACTGATAACGTGCATCCACGCAGCCTGGATCGCAAGGCGCTCGCCGCGTTTCTCGTTGAACAGCTTGGTCTTCACGATCCATATGACCGTGGCCTGTTGGGCCACACCGCCATGAAACCGCTGCTGCTGCCCACTGCCGAGGACCTGCCGCTGCCATCCCACGAACTCATGCACTATGTCGACGACACGATCCCCGATCGCTACGATCTCGTGCCCTGGCAGGTGTGGTGTTACCAAGTCCGCCATGTTATTCCCACGCTGCGCGACATCCATTTCATCGCCACGCGCGCCGCCGATCAGTTCCAGTTGGGGACGGATCTGCTGTTCTGGTACCAGTTCACGCAGGTACTTCGGTCGATCGCGGCCAGGGACCACTATATTCCATCCCTCCGCTTCCGCAATCTTGCCGCTGGTACGCGGCAAGGCGCCGGCTCGAAAAAGAACGCCGCGCCGGCCAAACGACCGATGCGATACGAGATTTATCCAGGCTGGGAGTTCCTATCGCCCGCCTATGAGTCGGCGATCGAGCGCTACGCGGCATCAATGCCGCCGGCCTGCGCCGCCGGGCAGTCCTCGCCGGATCAGACGGCGCCATTCGCGCCGGAGCCGCTGCTGCGGCACTTCTCCGAGTGCCTGTTGTACGGCATCGTCACCGGCACGCCCACGACCGCGAAATTCGAGCAGCAGATCCATGGTTCACTTCTCTATGAATGCGTGATGGTCACGAGCTCCCTATCGGCGCTCGGCCTCCGCGGCGTGACGCTTGACGACTACAGGCAATGGGCTGCCTGGCGTGCCGGGCTGACGCGCACGCAGACGACCGCCGAGCTCACGATGTGCTTCCAGCTCGAGGAACCAATCGTCGACGACGAGGATGCCTGGCAGATCCGCTTTCTCATCGCCTCCAAACGTGACCCGTCGCTCAAACTATCCCTGGCCGAGTATTGGGCGCGCTCGCCTGAAGAGCGAGCGCCGGCGGTCCAGGCGTTTGGCCAGGAGGTAGAGCGACACGCGCTGCTGGCGCTGGGCCATGCCGCGCGCATCTATCCCAGGGTGTGGGACGGCATGGATACGGATCGCCCATCTGGCTTCCGCCTCAGCCTCGAAACGGCATTCGAGTTCCTGCAAGAGAGCGCCTGGGTGCTCGAGGATGCCGGCTTCACGGTGATCGTCCCCGCATGGTGGACGCCGGAGGGCAGGCGGCGCGCCCGGATCCGCCTCAAGACCTCACTGCGGAAGACAAAGAGCACGTCAAACTTGCCGTCCGGCTTTTTCAGCCGGGACGCGGTAATCACGTACCAATACGCGCTGTCCATCGGCGGTGAGACGGTCAGTGAAGCGGAATGGCGCGATCTCGTCAATGCCAAATCCGCGCTGGTCCGCTTCCGTGGCCAGTGGATGGAGCTCGACCGCGAGAAAATGCGGCAAATGCTGGAGTTCTGGCGAAACCAGCAACACGCACAGCCGGCGATGACGGTGCTGGATATGCTCAGGACCGCCGGCGATGACGCGGACCTCGAGTGGGAGCACGATCCGGCGCTGAGCCGGATGCTGGCCGCGCTCAACGACAAGAGCGCGTTCACGCCGATCGCGGACCCGCCGAACCTGCAAGGCGCGCTGCGCGAATATCAGCAACGCGGCGTCGCCTGGCTGCGCTACCTGGAGGGCCTGGGCCTGAATCCCTGCTTGGCGGACGACATGGGGTTGGGTAAGACGATTCAGGTTATCGCGCACATGCTGCTGGAGAAGAACGGCGCGGCTGGCAACGGCTCGAACCACCCAACCCTGTTGATTGCCCCAACCTCGGTGCTCGGCAACTGGCGAAAAGAACTCGAGCGCTTCGCGCCGGAGCTTGGCGTGTTGGTGCACCAGGGCGCCGGCAGAGTGAAGCAAGAGCCGGTCTTCCGGGAGCTTTGCGCCGGGTATGACGTGGTGATCACCTCGTTTACCCTGGCGCGCATGGACGAGAAGCTGCTGCGCGCCGTGACCTGGCATCGCGTGGTCGTGGACGAGGCGCAGAACATCAAGAACCCGCAATCGGCCCAGGCGCGCGCAATCCTGAAGCTGCCGGCCGCCCATCGCATGGCTCTTACCGGCACGCCGGTCGAGAACCGCCTGCGCGACCTGTGGTCAATCTTCAACTTCCTCAATCCGGGCTACCTCGGTCGGGAGGCGACCTTTCGTAAGTCATTCGAGATGCCCATCCAGAAGAATAACGACCTTGCCAGGGCCACGGCCCTCAAACGGCTGGTCGAGCCGTTCATTCTGAGGCGGCTCAAGACCGACAAGCGGATCATCGCCGATCTGCCGGACAAAATTGAGCAAACCATGTTCTGCAATTTGACGCCCGAACAAGCGTCGCTCTACGAGGCGGTGGTGAAAGAGTTAAGCGAGGAGATCGACGGCGTCGAGGGCATCCAACGGAAAGGCATGATGCTGGCGACGCTGCTCAAGCTCAAGCAGATATGCAACCACCCGGCGCAGTTTCTGCAGGACGGCAGCGCCTTCACGCGCGAGCGATCGCACAAGCTCACGCGGCTTTCCGAGATGCTCGAAGAGGCAATCGAGAGCGGCGAGAGCTTGCTGGTCTTCACGCAATTCACGGAGATTGGCGCCGCGTTGGAACGATACCTGACCCACACGCTTCACTACACCAGCTACTACCTGCACGGCGGCACCAGCGCGCCTCGCCGCGAGCGCATGGTTGCCGAGTTCCAGGATCCCGACGGCGACCCGGCGGTATTCATCCTCTCGCTGCGGGCCGGCGGCGTGGGGCTCAATCTCACCAAGGCCAATCACGTCTTCCACTTCGATCGCTGGTGGAATCCCGCCGTCGAGGACCAGGCCACGGACCGTGCTTTCCGCATCGGCCAGCGCAAGAACGTCTTCGTACACAAGTTCGTGGCCATCGGCACGCTGGAGGAACGGATTGACGCCATGATCAACGACAAGAAGCGCATGGCCTCGACCGTGGTAGGCGCCGATGAATCCTGGCTTACCACGCTCGATAACAACACCTTCAAAGAGCTGATCGCGCTGCGGCGCGGCGCTATAGTGGAGTAAGTTCGATGGCACGATTCGGACGCACGTGGTGGGGTGGGCGCTTCATCGCCGCCCTGGAGCAGTTCACCGATCCCGGCCGCTTGAGTCGTGGGCGCGCCTACGCCGGCAACGGCAAGATCAAAGAATATACCATCACCGGCGGCGCCGTTGCCGCCCGTGTCCGCGGATCGATCAATCCCTATTTCGGCGTCTATAAGGAGCCGCTCTACAAGACCACGATCACTATGCGGGCGATCGCGCCCGCAAGCTGGTCAAGGGTGATCGACCATCTCGGCACGAATGCCCGCCTGGTGACGATGCTGCTGTTGAACGAGATGCCCGATACCATTGAGGATATGTTTGCCCAGGCCGGCGAGCGGCTGATGCCGGTCACGACTCGCGACTTCATTACCACATGCTCCTGCCCGGACTACGTCAATCCGTGCAAGCACATTGCCGGCGTCTGCTATCTGTTGGCTTCCGTTCTGGATGGCGACCCATTCCTCTTGTTTGAGCTGCGCGGGCTTGCGCGCGAACAACTGCATGCCGAGCTGGCGCGATCGCCACTGGGCAAAATCCTGGCGTCCGAGCTGGCCGCGCACGCCGAAGAGCCTCCCATCGACGCGGTACCTTCGTTCTTCACCGCGCCCGAGGGCGCGCCGCCGGACACGGCGCCGGCGTCGACGCCGAGCCATCGGGAGTTTTGGAGCGGTCGGAAGCGCCTGCCGCCGCTCGAGGACACATCCGCGCGGAGTGGCGTACCCGCGCTGCTGATCAAGAAACAGGGCGACTTTCCTCCCTTCTGGCACAAGGACGCGTCGTTCGTCGGCGTAATGGAGGAGCTATATGAGCGAGTGCGCGCCAAAAGCCCTCAGATGAAATGAGCTACCGCTGCCTCGTCCGCCATCAGCGTGCCTGGGCGATAGCCTCGACCGTCGCCGGGTTCTCCAGGCTGGAGAGGTCGCCGCGCGGCTTGTCCAGGTAACATGCCCGGATCACGCGCCGCATGATCTTGCCGCTGCGAGTCCTGGGCAGATCGCCGACGAAGTGGACGCGTTCGGGCTTGAGCGCCTTGCCCAGGTCCGCCACGACCGCCGCCGCGATCTCCGCTCGCAGGGCTTCGCTCTGCTCGACGTCGCGCGTGACCACGAACACCACCGCGACCTCGCCCTTCAGCGCATGCGGTACGCCGATTGCCGCCGCCGCCACCACGGCAGGATGCGACAGCGCGGCGGACTCCACCTCGGCCGGGCCCACGCGCTTCCCGGCGATCTTGATCGTGTCATCGGAGCGGCCCCGGATATACCAGAAGCCGTCGGCGTCGATCTCCGCCCAGTCGCCGTGTACCCAGGTATCCGGCAGGCGTGACCAGTAGCTCTCGATGTACCGCTCGGGGTCGCGCCAGAAGCCGCGCGTCATGCCTGGCCACGGCCCACGGATCACCAGCTCGCCCACCTGGCCGCGGATGGAGTTGCCGTCCTGGTCGACCACGTCGGCATCCATACCCGGTATTGGCCCCGCGAAGCAGCACGGCTTGAGCGGCGTGATCGTGGTGCAGCCGACGATGCCGCCCGCGATTTCGGTACCGCCCGAGTAGTTGACGATCGGCAGCCGCCCCTGAACCACCGTATCGAAGAGCCAGCGCCAGGCTTCGGGGTCCCAGGGCTCGCCGGTCGAGCCGAGCACGCGCAGCGACGAGAGATCGTGGGCGCGCACAGGTTCCTCGCCGTGGGCCTTCAGTCCGCGGACCAGGGTCGGCGACAGGCCCAGCACGGTGATGCGGTGCCGCTCGACAAGCTGCCAGAGGCGGGCGGGATTGGGGTAATCCGGCGTGCCGTCATAGATCATCAGGGTGGCGCCGAGCATCAGGGCGCCGCTGATGGCCCACGGTCCCATCACCCAGCCAATATCGGTGTACCAGCACAACGTGTCGTCAGCTTGCACGTCGAACAGGTGCGCCATGTCCTGCGTACCCTTGATCGGGAAGCCGCCATGTACGTGGATCGCGCCCTTCGGACGGCCCGTGGTGCCCGAGGTATAGATGATCATATAGGGATCCTCGGGGTCGGTCCGCTCCGTCTCGAACTCAGGCGAGGCGCCCGCAAGCAGGTCATGCCACCAGATGTCCCGGCCGGGGGTGATAGGCGACTGTTCGGCCGCGTGCCGGATCACGATGACGAGACGGACGCTCGGCGCCGCCAGCACGGCCTCGTCGGCCACCCGCTTCATGTCCACGAGCTTGCCGCGGCGATGGAAGCCGTCCGCCGCGATCAGCACCGATGCCTCGCAGTCCGCGAGCCGCGAGGCCACGGCCGTGGCGCCGTAGCCGGAGAAGACGGGGATGAGGATTGCGCCCAGCTTGGCGATTGCCAGCTTGGCCGCCACGGTCTCTGGGATCATGGGGAGGAACACGGCGACGCGATCGCCTTTGACTACGCCCTGTTGGCGGAGGGCGTTCGCCAGCCGGTTGCTTTCGGCGCACAGCTCGGCATAGCTGAGGGTGCGGGTCGCTCCATCCTCGCCTTCCCAGATCACGGCGGCCTTGCCGGCATTGGGTCCGGCGGCATGCTTATCCACGGCGTCATGGGCATAGTTGTAGAGGCCGCCCACGAACC
>JANWHV010000188.1 GCA_025450255.1 Chloroflexota bacterium
GGCATCGCGCTGATCTGGGGCACGGCGCGCGTGCTGCCCCACCATGACGCGGCACGCGCGGCCGCCGCCTGGGCGGCCACGGCAGCATTTATTGCCCTGTTCACCGCGGCGATGGTCTGGCCCAGTGTGGGACTGATCCTGGCGACAAGCCTGCTGACGATCGCCATGCAGGTACTGAACGCGAATGGGCCGGCCTATCTGGCCGCCATCGGCGCTGCCGCGCTTGCCGGGAGCAGGCTGGCCCCTGTCCCCGGACGGATCACAGCCGCGCTGCTCTGTGGCGGTCTAATCGGCGCCGTGGCGATCGGCGCCCACCGGCTGGCGTTGGGGGACGTGCTCGCGCCACTCTCCAGCGTACTATTTACGTACCTTGCCGGAGCCAGCGTCGGCGAGTTGCGGCGGGAGCAGCGCCGGACCGCCGCGCTGCTTCAGGAAGTGCTGGCCGGACGTGACGCGCAGGTGCGCGCCGCCGCCCTGGAAGAGCGGGCGCGGTTGGCCCGCGAGATGCACGATATCCTCGCGCACACCCTCTCGGCCTTGAGCATCCAGCTCGAAGGCGCCCGCCTGCTGGCCGAGCAGCGGAGCTGCGACCCCGATCTGACGCGGACGCTGGAGCGGGTCAGTCATCTCGCCAGGGAAGGGCAACTGGAGGCGCGACGTGCGGTAAGCTCACTGCGCGACGATGCATTGATGCCCGGCCCCCACGCCCTACCCGCCCTTTCTAAGGCCTTCGAGCACGATACCGGCATCCCCACGATCCTGCGCGTCGAGGGTCAGGCGCGCGACCTGCAGCCCGAGGCCCGCCTGGCAATCTACCGCACCGCGCAAGAGGCGCTGACCAATGTCCGAAAGCACACGGAGGCCGAGGCCGTGATCGTCACGCTCTGCTACACCGCCGGCGAGATTTGGCTGCAAGTTACGGACCGGGGACGGCCTCGCCAGGAATCGCCACCCGAAGGGAACGGCTACGGCTTAGTGGGCATGCGCGAGCGAGCCGAGCTGCTCGGCGGCCACCTCGAGGCCGGCCCCGTTGCGGACGGCTTTCGCGTCGCTCTGCGGATCCCTCAATGAGCGACCTGATTCGCGTGCTGATCGCCGATGACCAGACGCTCATTCGTGAAGGGCTTGAGACGCTGCTCAGCCTTAGCTCCGGCCTTGAAGTGGTAGGAACGGCACGCGACGGCGAGGAGGCGGTGCGCCTGGCGACGGAGCGCCATCCGGACGTAGTGCTGATGGACTTGCGGATGCCGCGTCTGGATGGCGTGGAAGCAACGCGTCGCGTGACGCGAGCGGCGCCGGGCACAAGGGTGATCGCGCTAACCACCTATGCGGACGACGATTCAATCTTTGGCGTTCTGGAGGCCGGCGCCATGGGCTATCTGACCAAGGATGCCGGGGCGCGGGAGATCGTGGAGGCGATCCGCACCGTCCACGCGGGCGAAGCGCTGCTCGATCCTGCCGTGCAAGCACGCGTGCTCCAGCAGCTCCGCGCCCCACATCCGGCGGCCGCGGCAGCCCCGACGCTGCCCGACGACCTGACCTTGCGCGAGGCCGAGGTACTGCGGCTGATCGCCCAGGGCTTGAGCAACCGCGAGATCGCCGACCGTCTGGTGGTCACGGAGTCGACGATCAAGACTCACATCAACAATCTGTTCAGCAAGATCGGCGCGCGCGACCGCGCCCAGGCCGTGGTCTATGCCATGCGCCACGGCCTGGGCGCGGAGTGAGATCCGGCCATCGCGAGACCGGCGCCTCGCATTAGAGGCGCGACGCGATCTCCGGATCCAGCAACTCCTGGAACGTGTCGCCGAGCAGGTTCAGTAACAGCGCTGTAACGAATATGGCTACGCCGGGAAAGATCGCCAGCCACCAGTAATCCAGCAAGAAGCCCTGCCCGGCACTGGTCAGCGAACCCCATTCCGGGCTGCCTATAGGCGCGCCCAGGCCAAGAAAGCTAAGGCCGGCGAAGCTTACAAGTACGCCGCCCATGTCCAACGTAAGCTGCACGAGCACCGGCGCCATCCCGTTGCGCAGTATATGCGCGACGACGATACGCGCATGAGAGCTGCCCAGGCTTCGTGCCGCGTCGACATAGGCGTAGTTCTTGATGGCCAGCACCTGTCCCCGTACCAACCGGGCATACGAGGGCCACCATACGGCGGTAATCGCCACCATGCAGGAAGTGAGGCCGGTGCCGAGTGAGGCAGCGATGGCCATGGCAAGGATGATGCTGGGGAAGGCAAAGAAAATATCCGTAACCCGCATGATCGCTTCATCGACCAAGCCGCCAATATACCCGGCCGCCGCGCCCAGGGTTGTGCCGATGAGCAACGCCACGGAAAGCACCACGGCCACGGCGGTGAGCGAGTAACGCGCGCCGACGACGACCTGGCTGAAAAGGTCTCTACCGAGATCGTCGGTTCCGAACAGATGGGCTGGCGTTGGCGGTGAGTTTTGATTGTTCAAATCGAGCGCCTGCGCGCCATAGGGAGCAATCTTGCCGCCGCCGACCGCCAGCACGAGCAAGAGCAACACACCCAGCACGCTCAGTATGCTCGCGGGCCGTCTCGCCACTCGCAACAGCCGGCGTCGACGCGCGGAACGCAAAATCGGAACGGAGTTGGAAACCTGGCCGGGCTGAGTATCACCCGCCGCATCGATCGGTCCGCGCTGCTCCATGCCTGCGTCCGCTCCCCTGCCAATACGCGCGCCGATAGTCAAGCCACGATCAATGCAGTTCGCGATAACGGTCTCTTGCCGATCAGGCCAGATCGATCCGCGGATCGAGCTTGGTATAGACGATGTCGATGACCGTGTTGACCGTGGAATAGATCACGGCCACGATGATCGTGATGCTCATGATTGCCTGGTAGTCGAAGTTGCGAATCGTGTTGGTGGAGTAGAAGCCGATACCCGGCCAACTGAAAACTACCTCCACCATGAAGGCGCCGCTCAGCAGGCCTCCCACCTGCAGACCCAGAAGCGTCGTCGTGGGAATCAAAGCATTGCGCAGGACATGCCGGCGGATAACGAGGCGTCGGGGTAGGCCCTTCGCCCGAGCCGTGCGCACGTAGTCGTGGCTCGCCACGTCCATCACACTGGCCCGCGTTACCCGAACGACCAACGCGAGCGAGCTGACCGCGAGCGCGAACGCAGGTAATATCAGGTGCTTAAAGCTGTCCCACAGGGCGGGCAGGTTGAGGGTGAGCAAGCTATCGAGGGTGAACAGGCCGGTGATATGGGATGGGGCATGCCGCAAGAGGTCCAGCCGACCCGTTTCCGGTAGCCAACCAAGGCGCCCATAGAAGAACCACTGCAACAGCAGACCCAACCAGAAGACCGGCATGGCGGTACCGGCTACCGAGATGACGCGCGTGCAGTGGTCGAGCCATCCGGAGGGATACAGGCCCGAGTAGACCCCAAGAGGCAGGCCAATCGCCACGCAAAGCAGCAGCGCGTAGAGCGTCAACTCCACCGTTGCCGGGAAATAGTCGAGAAAATCATCGAGCACGGGACGGCGGCTGTAGCTGGAAAGCCCCAGGTCGCCCTGCAAGAGCCTTCGCATATAGGTGACATATTGGAGGGGCAACGGCTGGTCCAGGCCATAGATGTGGCGGATCAGGGCCAGCTTCGCCGGCGAGGCCTCCTTGCCCGCCACCAGAGCCACGGGGTCCGCCGGTACAAGATGTGAAATCGTGAAGGTGATAATGCTTACGCCAAAAATCACAAACACGAGGAACCCAAGCCGGCGGGCAAGGAAGGTTGTCATGGCCGATTAGCTCTTGGAGAGCGCGTACAGATCCAGGTAGAACCCGGTATACAGGAAGTTGTATTTGTAGCCATGAATGTTATTGCGCACGGCCACGTTTTCGTACCCCTGATACATCCAGATATTCGGCGCGTCATTATAGATAATGTCCGCCATGCGGGTGTAAATCGCCCTGGCCTTTACCGGATCGGGCGCCGCCGCCGCTTGTTCCAGCAAGCTGTTGACCGTGCTGTTCTTGTAGTACATGTTGTTGCTGTTATTGGGCGGCAGGATCTTGGAATAGTAGGTAATCCAATACCATTGCGCGTCGTCCGCGTAGTCCATGGTCCAGCTACCGAAGAAGACATCCGGCTCGGTTTTGGGCGAATGGCTGAGCGCCTGATTCTCGGCCGCGGTCAGGACACGCAAGTTCATGCGAATGCCGAGCGGTAACGCATCGGCCTGCCAGATCTGCGCCATCTCGAGCGTTCTGGCATCGCTGCCCTGCGTGAACGTGACGTCGAGCGGGAATCCGTTGGCGTAGCCGGCCTGTTTGAGCAAGCTTGCGGCCTTGGCCAGATCGTACGTGTAGAGGTGCTTTGCGGGGATGAAGTTGATAAAGCCGGTAGGCCCGATGCCGAGCATACGGCTGCCCTGCCCTTTGAGCACCGCCTTGATCATCGTGTCGTAGTCGAACGTGTACGAGAGAGCCTGGCGCACCAGGCGGTTTTGCAGTGGGCCATGCGTGGTGTTGAACAGAATGTCGTAAAGATTCTGAGACACGTACCGGTTTACGGTGATGCCGCTCTCGTGGCTCACCGCCGCATAGTCTGGGATCGTCATGCTGGCGAGGGCCATGTCCACGTCACCGTGCTCGAGTCCCAGCCGCTGGGTGCTGGATGCAGCCGGCCACTGCACGATTATCTGACCAACGTGCTTTCCAGACCAGCCTCGCCAGTACGTGGGATATGGATCGAGCACGATTTTCTGGTTATGGACCCATTGACTTAGCACCCATGGTCCGGACCCGGCATCGTGATCGCTGAGCCATTTCTGCCCAAGGTCATTGTTCACCTGGTGTGCGAGCACCGTTTTTGGACTGACGATTCCAGTCCCCCAAATCGAGCTGAGCGAGCTGAGGAACGACGACCATGGTACTTTTAGATGGAAGACCACGGTTGAGGGATTCGGCGCTTGCACGTCCTTGACATACGCGGGAATCCAATCGCTCGCCGCGCCCTGGTTGATCTTGAACAAGCGGTCCCAGGTGAACTTGACCGCCGCCGCGTCGACAGGATTGCCGTCGTGAAACGTCACGCCCGGACGGAGGGTAAAGGTCCAGGTCTTGCCATCGGCTGAATGCGACCATGATGAGGCGAGATCGGGCACGATGGTGACGTGAGTCTGCCCTACCGCGCGCACGAGACCGTCATAGACATTGCCAAGGACGATGAATCCGAGCGTGTCGTAATTGATCTGCGGATCGAGGGTAGCGGTCTCGCCGCCAAGGTCGACGATCAGCGGCGGGTTGTCGGCCGGCACACGGGCATGGGCCGAATGCGGCGGAAGAGGTGCCAGGCCGGCAAGACAGGCCATCACCAGGATAGCTGTGGCAATTCGGCGATGCACTTTCACAAATTGA
>JANWHV010000189.1 GCA_025450255.1 Chloroflexota bacterium
GGCTGAAGGTCGATGTTTCCCGCCAGCGCGACGCTTTTCCGCAGTAGCGTTTCGACGCGGGGATCTTCGTGTGACGGTTTGGCCGTCGTGTCTATAAAGGTCAGAAGCAGCTCATCGGGCATATACGCATGTTCGTCTGGCCGCCGCCTCCTCCGACTGTGCGCGGCGACCGCCGCGATCGCGCCGGCGCCGATGACGCCGCCCACCAACCTTGTCGTTTTCTTTTCCACGCTCTCGTCCTCTCGTCTCCACCAACGCCACGCATCGCGCCCACCAGGGCAACCCGCGAAGCCTCATCAACTCATTGCGCACTGCCTGACGATCTCGCTTACAGTGGTCCCGCGTGACCAATGAGCTGGAAGGGCGCCCAGAAGAATGGTCCGCTTATATCCTTCTCCATATCCCCCTTGCTGTTAAGCAGCGACAATTGAGCTTGCCGTAGCGCCGCGGCTTTCGTACCGCCGTGGCGCAAGGCGCGGTAAAACTCGCGCATCAAGGCGGCTGTTGCCTGGTCCTCGACCATCCACAACGACAGGACGAGCGATGGTGTTCCGGCAAAGAGAAAAGCCCTACTGAGGCCCATTAACTCATCGCCGGCTCCGGTGACCCCAAGCGCCGTCTCACACGCGCTCAATGTCACCAGTGAGCAATTCAGCTCCAGATCAAAAACATCCAGGGTTGAGAGCAGTCCATCGTAGAGCTGCAGCGACGAGAACATTGGCTCCTCCGGGTTGAAGCTTCCATGCGCGGCGATATGCAGGACGTTCTGGCTCCCCGCCGCAGCCGAGAGGGCGGCGATCGATGCCTCATGTTCCGAGAATAGCCTACCTCCCAGCGCCTCCGCTACCCACCGGCCTTCCATATCGACATGCGGTAGCCGGCCGGCGTGCGAGTAGGACACGACCAATGCCTGGCGATCGAGAAGCGAGGCGTCTGGCAACAGACGGTGCCGCGCCGAAAAATGATCCAAAAGGCCCGCGCATGGCGAATAGGAAACCTCGAAGTCCTCGATCAGGTAACGCGCGCCGTCGTGGAGTGCGTGGAACGGCACATGGTGCGTGGCGCCGTGCGGGACCACCACCAGTCGAGTCACACCGGCCAACTGTCGCAGCGCGGGCCGCATCAGCACGTCGTAGAGCCGCGAGAGGATACCGACGGCATTCCGGGTGAGTGCGTCGGGCACTCCGGCGCCGCTCGCCACCGCGCCCGCGCTTCTGGATACGTTAAGCCGCAGCAGGGTTACGAGCTTTTGGATCTCGTCTCCCACTCCTTCGGCGCGCACAACCGAGAGATTGCCGGCAGTTGCGATGAATACGACGATATCCGCGCCAACGCCAAAATACTCGAGCAAGGCGACGCGCCCATCGCCCTCAAGCTCCCTATCCAGGGTTTCAAGCAGGTGGGTCGATGCCGAATCGTCATCGCCGTCGCCGGTAGCCTGGAGGTCGAGTGCCGCCGCCTGACGCCTGTACACCGGATGCGCGGCCTGTAGCTCGCGCCAGATTGCGGCGATCCTGCCTTCGATCGCCGCGGCGCTCTCATCGTCCAGATTCTGGAGGCCGCGCGTGTGACCGGATGATGGGGAGTATGACGCAAGCCCCTGCCGCCGCGCATGGAACCATGCGAGCCGCTCGCGCAGCGCGCGCAGCTCGTCAATTAGCGCGCTCGCATTCCTGTCGCGTGGCCTTGGGCGGACATCGACGCCGCTCCTCAGATGGTCGGCAAGCGCTCGGGACTTGGCGCGCTCGACATAATGTAGCGCCAGATTTCGCTCGCCGCGACTCAATGCCAGCGCCACGGCGTCCTCGTACAGCGTCGCCGAGATGTTGGTAAACGCGGCCCTATCGTCCCACGCGGTTACCTGCTGGACGCGGTCCATGCGCCCGATCGCCAGTGACAACGATGCGCGCGCCGCACCAGTGGACCCCTGGCGCATTTCGATCCGCCCCCTGGCATGTAACGCCTGCGCCGCCAGCCACTCCATCCCTTCGCGCTCGGCGATAACGACGGCCTCCGACGCCGCCTGAAGCCCTTCGTCACACCGCGCCTCGCCGAGCAGCAGGTGGCTCCGCAGCACCTTTGCCGTAGCGAACTCTACCTCCAATCCCGCCCCAAAAAGTATGGGAATGGCCGTGTCCAGGAGTGGGCCTGCTTCGTCGCCGCGTCCGGCAAAATGCAGGAGACGAGCGCGCGCCAGATCGATGATCGCCCGATACGAGGTGAAGTCGGTCCGCTCTCCGACCAATTCGGAGGCGCGATTGAGAATCTCCATGGCCCGGTCAGTCCGCGCCTCCTCGGCATGAGCGATCCCGTGCCATACGGCCAGAACAATCATGTCGGCGGTCGCGTCGAACGATGCAAGCTCCTGTTCGAGCCCCCGCGCCGCGACGACGGCGTCACCGTACCGGCCCATACGCACGCAGCACTCTACCAGCAGGATGCCGGCTCGAGCGGCTTGATATGGAGATGCCAGGCTCAAGAGTTGCCGCCGAGTGGAGGACAAGATTGTCTTGGCCTCGGCGAACCGGCCGAGCGCAAGCAGGATACCGCCGGAATTCACATCCTCGCGCGCCGCGTCCGCTCTAGCGCCTAGCAGGACGTAACGATCGCGCGCCTCCGCATGCGCACCGAGCGCCTCTCGCACCCTGCCAAGCCGCCAGAGCAGGAGGGCACGGCTGCAGAGGACGTGGGCGGCGCTATAGCTACCTTCATCGCGCAAAAAGAAGGAAAGCGCCCGTTCGCTGTATTCAAGGGCCGCCGCCGGCTGGTTCATGCGCTCGAGCAACAGAGAGATGTTATTGTCGAGCGCCGCTACGCGCCGCCAATCGCCCGCGGCGGCAAGGATCGGGCGCGCCTCCTCGGCGCGTTGCATGCCCTCGTCGAACCTGGCCAGCGCCAGGCAGGCTGAAGTCCGTGAAATCTGGGTGCGCGCCCACCCCAGATCATGCCCATTGGCGCGGAACAGGCTCGATGCCTGGTCGAACAAGTCAATCGACTCGACATAACGGTCTTGTTCAAAGATCGTGAGCCCCTCGGTCATCTTCGCCAGGGCTACGACGATGTCTGCTCGGGCAAGGCGCCCAAGCTGCTCCATGGCGGACGACCAGGCGAGAGACGCCTCGGCGTCCTGATAGCGCATGCGATCGGCTTCCAGTTTGAGCCGTTCAGCGGCGACCCACACGTCGCCAATCGCGCACAACTCCGCCAGTATCATGGTCCGCGCACGTGGTTCGGCCTCGGCGGCCAGTTGCGCGACCAGCCGCTCAAGCGCGGCATCGCTGCTAGTCGTCATGCAATCACCACCATCGATCGGCGTCCAACGCTCATTCAACCATCATGGCAATGGTCAGGATCCGCCCGCTCATTCCTGGATCGATCCTGCCGCCAGTCCCGCCGCGATTGCTCCCGAAATCGGCCACGGACATTCCAGAACATGCGCTGGGTACATCATGCGGAGATTATTGATCCGCTAGGCGGAAGATCCGCCAATCGTGACTGAATCCAAAACGATGACGCGATCGGGGAACTGAAGCTCGATCGAGTAGGTGCCGGGGCGCAGATGAGCCAGCGAGAAGTTGCCCAGTTCATCAACGGGCGCCGACGCGACAGGGCCGGAATCCGTTGTGAGCGTGACTTCAGATGGCTGCTCGGGGGTCGGACCGGGCGCGTCGATCAGTCCCAGCAGTGACCAGGATCGCGCTGCTCCCTGACCGGCGGCCTGGTCGATCAATGATATCGTCACCTCTTCAGCCTTATATACGCGAGTGCCGCCTACCCCGCCTCGCAAGCCCGCCAGGGCCGTGGCGTGCCCTGGGGCCGGCGCCAGGCTAGCGGCGATGCGTCGAAAAAAGCCGGGCGCTCGCTTCTGGTCCGCAAGCGGGTCCCCTCGCAAGGCGTCCACCAGGGTCGACAGTTCCGCGCCGCAGCGCGGACAATCCGCCAGGTGCGCGCGAATCGCCAGCGCTTCCTGAGGGTTTAACAGGTCCAGGGCAAGCTCGCCCAAAACGAGCGCGGTCGGACAATCCAGCCGCGCCAAGCTGGTCGCCAGACGCCGGTCGGACTCGGCATACTCCGCCACAACCTTCGCGCAGAACGCGCACAGGGTTACGTGGCTCGCCACCGCCGCTATCGTTTCGCCGCACGCGTATGCGAGCATGGCATCATCGCTCACCGCGCCGGGATCGACACATTCCATCAATGGTTCCTGTTCTCGCCACTCTCATCGCCCAACTCATCATATATAAACGTTTCGGTCGTCACATTTTCGTGTATGGGATTCATGGAAGGAGCGCCGGCGATCGTCGTAACCTATCCAGCGCGTTCCGCTTGATTTGGTAAACGTTGGCGACGTCGGGAAACTCTTCTGGGTGCCGCGCGATAATCTCGCGTGGCGTGAGTCCGATAACGTACGAGAGATACAGGACCCGGCTTGCTCGTTCGTCGTCGAGCGCGGACTGGATACGTCGCCAGAATGATGCGCCATCGACCTTCTCGGCGACCGACGATTCGACGCTTTCCGGTGACGCGGCAGAGATTGCGGTGTCGAGTGATTGTTGTCCTTCAGAGAGACGCAAGGCGCGCGCGTGGTCGATGGCTGTGGTGTGGACGCACATCTTGAGATAACTGAGCACGCCCGCGAGTGAGCCAAATCGAGCAAATTTATCATGGTCGATAGCTCTCCAAAAGCGCTCAAACGCGGCGGGCAGCCCTTCGTCGGGATCCATTTTGGTGCCGAACCAGCGGCGCACGATCCCTGCATACTGGTTGTACACGGCGGACCACGCCGCGTTGTCTCGCTCGACCACGGCGCGCCGGAACAGCTCGAAGCAATAGATATCCAGCGACTGCTCGCCGCGCAAGTATCGTTCCGTCTGTTCCCGGCAGCTGCCGGCCAGCTCCGTTACCGTGGCGCTGTTTAGCATGGCGTACCGCCCGGTTGGGCGCCATGCCGGGGCCGGATAGACTCGGGGCGCGTTGCGATCGGTCGCCGCACGTGCTTTCCTTCCACCGCAAGTGATGGGTGGCATAATGGCGCCGCCAACCTACAGGTAGTATGACCAGCTATAATCGGCTAATCAAGGGACTCCACGACTCTGCCACTGCCTTTCCTAACTGTAGTCTTTTACGCTACACTTATGAAGAGGTAATGTTATGGCTACAATCACGCGAAACACCGCGGTAGGCCCAAGTTGGTTCGCGGTCGCGGTGCGGGCGCTGGCAATGCTTGCCGACAGGAGCTGTGTGTGCCCCAGCGCGGCCATTGCCTGCGAAGTGCGAACGCATGCCGTGTTTCTGCGCCGCATCCTGGCGCAGCTAGCGCGCGCCGGTATCGTCAATGCGCGCGAGGGTCGTGACGGCGGTTATCAGCTTGCTCGATCCGCCGATGAGATCACGCTCGCGGATGTGTACCAGGCCCTCAATGCCGCGAGCCCGATTGCCGTAAGCGCCGTCGCGTTTGACGCGACATGCCCCACTTATGCCGGGCTTGGCATGGCGCTTGGCGAAGTGGAGCACGAGATAGAGCAGCATATTATCGCCGGCTTGCGCGGGCACACCGTGGCCAGCGTCATGGCCGGCGCGTCACGGCATCGTGGCATCCGCGCACAATGACGGGGCACGCCGGAAGTCCCTCGACATTCTTTCGCGGAGTTTGTCCACGATGGCGCGACGCGCCGGCCATGGCGGAGCAACGACTACCCGATCGGGCACTGGCACGGGTCTGCGTGGTCGGGTAGAGTAATCGTGGCGTGTCCCGACATGCCCGAGAATCGGTGGGGCCGGATCGCGGAAAACAGGAAGTGCATGGCCAGAGTATACGAGTGGCCCGCGCGGATCGCGGCCAGCATCGCGGCGCTTCCCGCGCACGAGCATGGCTTGCCCGCGCACGATGAGCGATTCTGGGCGCTGGTAGAGGCCACCGGCGATAACGCGCTGCCGCTCGAAGTTCTTGCCTATCTCGCGCGCACGGCATACGCGCATGGGCAGCCCGCCGCCGCCGATCGACTGTTCGCCGAGATATGGAATCGATCGTGTTACACCCTGGCGGTGTACGCCCGTCGCAAGCACGGCCATTATCTGGACGGAGCAATATCCGCGGACGATGTACTGGTCGAGGTATTCGGCTTACTCGGCACGCGCCTGCGAAACGCGGTGGGAATCACGTTCTATGAGGTAGCGTTTCTGGGCGGGCTGCGAAAACTGGTGAGCGATCAGGGTCGCGCACTCGACAGGTCATTCGTCTCCTCGCTGGACGCGACTCGCGGTGATGGCGAGGAAGAGGAGCAGCGTGATATTCGCGACGAGCAGGCGATCGACCCCGATCTGCAGGTGCGGGAGGATGAGTCCCACTGGGAGTTACGGAACGTGGTGCGCGGCCGCCTGGCTGACCTTCCCACGCGTGCGCGGCGGACGGCGTTATTGATGATACAGTGGCAAAATGAGAAGGAAATCGCGACTGCGCTGGGCGTTTCCACGCGCATGGTTCGTAACTATAAGGCGCAAATCCGCGCGGCCCTCGATGGCCTGCCATGGACGACTTCCGGTTGAGTAGCGTAATCGCGGATACATTCTTGGTGGCTAAGCTGTCAGACCTGTCAAGATTCCGTTCAGGTAGCGTCGCATCAGCCCCTGGAGAACTAACATGACCGATGACCGCGGCCCTGACGATCTGTATGAGCAGCTTGTCCTCGCCGTCGAGCGCGGCGAGATCGGCGCGGTGTCGCAACTCGTCGCCGCTCATCCTGAATATGAACAGGAACTGACCGCGTTCGCCATAATGGACGCGTTGCTCGCCGCTCCGGCTGACCACGATGAGCTGGCGTCCGCGGCAAAGCTGGTAACGCCAGACCTTCGCGCCAGAGCGCTCGCGGCGGCGTCCGGCGGCGCCGACGTTGCACTGGCTGGACTTTTCCTTCATGCCGCCGTCCATGGCATGGACGCCAGGGGCTTCGCCGCCGCCGTCGATCTGCCGCGCGATATTCTCGTGAAGCTCGATCGACGCCTGATCGTCGCAACGTCGATCCCAACCCGATGCGTGCAACGTCTCGCCGAGGCGCTTCAGGTCCACATCGATTCCGTACGGGCATACCTTGCGGGCCCGTCGCGGGTCGCGGCATTCAACTATGCGCCGGGTCCGCCCGAGGTCGCCGCCCAGGATTTGTTTTCGGCCGCGCTCGCCTCGAGCAGTCTGGCAACCCCGGCACAGCGCGCGACGTGGCAACAGGCGCTGCGCGACGAAGACCTGGCATGATCGGCGGAGACCGCTGGGCGCATGCTCGCGCCGCGGCCGGCTACTTGCGCTCGGGAGTCTACGCGCCACTGGCTGCCGGCTGCGCGGTCGGCCTGCCGCTCGTAACGTCGTTGCTCGCCGATCTCGAATATGACGTGGTGTTTGCGGCACGTGGTGACTCGCTGCTCGGCGGTGGCTGGGCCGCCCTGTATCCCGACGCGCAAATTGCCGTGTGCGACACGGATCTGGCGCGGACGCGGCAGGCATATTGCCTCGCGCACGAGCTCGGACATCTCGTGCTGCACGCAACTGGCGATGGCGCCGCGCGTGAGCCAGGCTGCGCCGTGGCGATCGCCGCAATCGACGGCGGGCCTGACGACGCCGCGGCAAACGCAGGCTATCTTCCAGCGAATGAGATCTACAATCCTCGCCAGCAGCGAGAGCAGGAGGCAAATGTTTTCGCGCTTGAGCTGCTGGCACCGTCCGAGCTGCTGTGGGAACTCTTCGTTGGGCAGGAGATGCCGTCGTCCAGCATCGCCGATCGACTTGGTATATCGCGACCGGCGACGTTGAACGCACTGGCATGGTTACTTGGCGCGGGCAAGCCGCGCGCCGCGGCAGTGCAGGCTGACGCGGCGCCGGCCCAGGGCGGCGCGTCAGGGTGGGCAAAGGGGCTCGATCACAGCCAAGAACGGGCGGCGGCGGCGCGCGGCGCCACTATGGTCACGGCTGGGCCGGGGTCGGGGAAGACAAGTACGCTGGTGGGCCGAGTCGCGCATCTCCTTGCGGATGCCGCGGCCGATCCGCGTCACTTGCTCGTGCTTACCTACTCCAATCGCGCCGCGGCGAGCCTGCGTGAACGCATATCCGAGACGCTCGGCCCGCGCGCGCAGGCCGTAACCGTCGCCACTATCCATGGCTTCGCGCAGGACGTTCTGCGGCGCTATGCCGCCGTGGCCGGCGTGTCGCCGGCGTTCCGCATACTTGACGAGCCCGCGGCCCTCGTGCTGGTCCGCCGTCATCTGACGGACCTATCGGAGACGCTCGGACCGCTCGGCGAGTCGATCTCCCTCGATCGCCCACTTCCTGCCTTACGCGGGCTGATCGACGCGGTTAGCCGCGCGAAAGACAGCCTCATCGGCGCGGAGGAATTGGCTCGACATGCACAAGTGCTTGCCGAGCCGGACGAGGCGTCGCTTTTGCTGGCGGCCTTTTACCCCTGGTACGCGTCAATGTGTCGGGCGCGCGACCTCGTCGACTACGGCGATCTGTTGATCCACGCCTGTACATTGCTTCGAGACCACGCCGACATTCGTGCAGAGCTAACTGCCACATATCGCTGGCTGCTGGTCGACGAGTACCAGGATATCAACCTCGCGTGCGGAGAGTTTCTCAAGCTTCTGGCGCCCGTGACCGGTCTCTGGGCGGTGGGCGATCCCCTGCAAGCAATCTACAGATGGCGAGGCGCGGATCCAGGCGCCCTGAACCGGCTGACGGACGCAGCGGTCGCGCCCGGAGACTCGCCCGCGATGTTAGATCTTGACATAAACTATCGATCTCGCGGCCCCATTGTCCGCCTTTGCGGGGCAGTGGCCGCCGCCATCCAGGGTGAGCCGATCGCCGCCGGTCGTGCTCGTTGGAAGGCAGCGCGCGATCCGGGCGGTCCGCCGGCATGGCCGATATTGCTGGCGGAGGCCGACGACGCCGAGGCGGAGATCGACGGCATTGCCCTGGAAATCGAGCACGAAGTTGCGAACGGACGATCCTTCGCCGACCATGCCGTGCTCTGCGCCACGAACGCGCAGGCCGACTCGCTGGCACGCGGCCTGGCGAGTCGCGGCCTGCCAATCAGCCGCACCGTGACGCCGCAAGACGACCCGTGGGTCCGCCGTGCCCTGTGCATACTCGCGGTGGCAGCAGGAGAGCCGGATGCGCTGATCGGCCTGAGCAATGACTTCCTCGTGACAGCATCCGGCCACGTGGACACGTACGGTAGTCGCACCGGACGGGCGAGCAAGCGGCAGGCTATGGCGCGTACAGGTCTCTCGGCTTTCGCGGCACGAGATCTCGCCGTTCAAGCCAGGCTGATTGGCGCCAGTATTCTGAGCGTGCTCAGATCCCCGCCGGACGCGCTGCCGTCTGACCAACGGTCTGCGGCACGTAGACTGGCCGGCTTCATTGAAGCACTGCCGATGGCAGTTCAGACGTTTACGCCGGAAGCGGGGACAGCCTGGGAAACGCTGGCGCGGTATCTGTTCGATAGGCCATACCGCGCGGCCACGGCAGTTCTGGAAATGCCTCGGTCGAGCCGAGCGCTGCATGCGTTGCTTTCGGCGGCGCGGGCGTATGATAGTCAACCACGTGACCTGCGGGAGCCGAGCTTTCCGGCCCACGTCCGATTGCTTCTGGCGGCCGGCATCGGCATACAGGCCGACGGATCCGATAATGCCGAAGAAGCAGTCCGCGTGATCACCGTGCATGGCGCGAAGGGACTGGAGTTTCCGGTAGTATTCATTCCGAACTTCGTCGACGGACGATTTCCGGCACGTGGCAAGGGCGGGAACAGTAGTGCGCCCGCCGTTCTGGACGCGGACGCCGAAGGCAGTCGCACGCTTGACAACCGCAGCCTCTTGTTCGTGGCCATGAGTCGAGCAAGGGATAGGTTGGTCCTCAGTCACGCCA